>JBBITV010000051.1:0-13980 GCA_037440585.1 Chloroflexota bacterium | reverse complement strand
TATTTCCGCGCTCCCTGCGATGGTTCACGCCTGGAAAGAGTATCGACACGAGGTGTTTGCGGAATTGCGCAAACGCCTGGGCCAGGCGTAAGCGTCCATTCTTTCCTCTCCAAATCTCCACATTTTTCGGATACGCTCTAAAGATCGCCCTTGTGGACCATCCGTTTCTTCTTACACGTGTGGTTCATTTCTCATTTAAGGCACTTAAGCATAGCAATTAGGGCAGTTTGACCGTTATATGGGTCGGGAAGTCCAACTCATTTGAGTCCCACCCATATCACCCCGGTCCGACGACTGTACCAGCCCGCCCTCTCCCGGACCCGCCACCGGCATGCTGGATCAGGGTGAAAAGAAGATGCAGGTAGTGCCTCTTCGATTTCTGCCCTTGCCCAGGAGCAGACAGACATGCGCAGATGGTGGTCCCAGGTTATCCCGCTTGCCATGGTGGCGGCAGTGACCCTGTTGTCGGCAAGTGTACTGCCGGTTGTCACCGCTTCACCGCCGTCGCCGAGGCCGTTTGATGTTTTGTTAAAATCCCGTCAGTTTGTGCCCGAATCTGGTCGAGACCAATTGGTTGTACAAGCCGTCCAGCGCGAGCCACGACGCCCTGTCCACGCCCTCGCTCAGTTTAGTCGTGACCTGACAGCCACCGATCGAGCTGAGCTCACACAGGCGGGCGTCACATTGCTTGGCTACATACCAGATCGGACCTATTTTGTCACCCTGGATGGGAAAGCCGATCTTGCACATCCCACTATCGCCGCCACACGCTGGATCGGTGCCATTGAGCCGGCGGACCGGCTGGATGCCAGGCTGGCAGCGCCCGGCGATGAATCCGAAATAGTCTTCGACCGCGGCGTGCCCCTGGTCATCGTGCGCTTCTTCGCAGACGTGTCCCCGGCCCAGGCCGAAGCGACCCTCAAGCAGGCGGGCGCGCATGTCCACGATTCGATCCCGTCATTAAATGCCTTTGTGGCAGCGGTATCACGCCAGGGAATCACCATGTTGTCGAATGAAGATACGGTGCAGTGGATCGAACCCGTGGGACCGCCCTTGAGCCCGGCCGATGCGGAGCTCCGGCAGCGTGTGGGAGCAGACGTCCTCAACGGACCTAATTACAATTTGAAGGGCAATGGTATCCGCATCCTGGTCTACGATTCTGGGTTCGTGGATCGCACCCACGTCGACCTGGCAGGCCGGGTGATCTGGCAAGGACGAGATCGCAATCCACAGCCCATCGACCACTCTACCCTGGTTGCCGGGACAATTGCCGGCAGTGGGGAACTAAGTCATGGCCGGTATCAAGGGATCGCACCGCAAGCCATCCTGTTTTCCCAGGACTACCGCTGGCAGCAGAGTGTGCCTCTTTTCTACAACAACCCGGGGAATATCGAGCAGGCCTACCGTATTGGGCTGTCTAACGGAGCTACCCTGGTCAACAATTCCCTTGGCATGAATGCCGGTCTGAACAAGTACCCCTGCAATCTGATGGGGCTCTACGAGTCGACGGCACAACTTCTGGACAGCGTCGTGCGCGGAGATTGGTTAGGCGGGCAGCCTATGACCCTGATCTGGGCCGCCGGCAACGAGCGATACCCAGACCCACGGTTTAAGTGCCGGCTGGGTAACGGCTCCGGCTATCGGACGATTGCTCCCCCGGCCTCGGCCAAAAATCCGATCCTGGTCGGCGCGGTCAATGTGGACGATGGCCGGATGACGGAATTTAGCAGTTGGGGTAGCGTCGCAGACGGCCGCCTCAAGCCGGATCTCGTCGCGCCTGGCGATAGCTACCGCAATGGTCTCTGGTCGACTAGTGTGAATAACGACTATACAAGCTATAGAGGAACTTCGGCCGCAGCACCCGTCGTCACCGGCCTCACGGCGCTCATGCTGGAACGCTACCGCCAGCTCTATCCAGGCCATACTCCCTTACCGGCAACCTTGAAAGCGTTGTTGATCAACACGGCGCGCGACCAGAACATGGACTGGGGCGACCCGGCCAGGCCTGGTCCTGACTATGCCTACGGCTACGGCGAGGTCGATGGGAAAGCAGCCGTCATAGCGGTCCAGGACGGTCAGTTTATCGAGGTATGCCTGGAGGCGGGGCAAGGATCGAACGTCTTTACTGTGCGGGTGATGCAGGTGAATGAGGGGAGCCAGAAGCTACAGGTTAGCCTGGCCTGGGACGATGTGGCCGCCGTGCCCAACAGCGCCGGGCCAAACCTGGTCAACGACCTGGACCTGGTACTCATCGATCCGAGCGGAACGCCCCACAAACCGTGGGTGCTGGATCCCGCCCAGCCGGAACAGCCAGCGCAGAGAGGTGCCAACCACCTGGACAATGTCGAACAAGTCACGGTGAATAACCCGGCTTCAGGTACGTGGGTGATTCGCGTGGATCCGTTCCGCATTCCACAGGGGCCGCAACGCTATGCGTTGGCAGTCGCTGGCGGCACGCTGATGCCGGAGCAACGGTCACCCCTACACGTGTCCAGTATGGCGATGAGAAGCCGCAAGAGTGCCGGCCGCTACCAGGTGTCTACTTTTGTGACAGTGGTGAATGCTGCAGGTGCCCCCGTACCGGGCGCCGTGGTCGAGATCAGGACGGTCGGGCCTGAAGGGCCGTTCCCAATAGCATTTGCGACGACAGATAGCAATGGTAATGCAACCGTTCGCCTGGTATCGAAAAAAGCGGGCATGTATTACTCGGCAGTGAGGGAGATTGTACACGCTACCCTGGATCGAGATCGAAACGCCGACGTTCGGACGACGGCCTGGATCGTCGTCTCACGCTAAATTCAGTAGCCAGTAGCTCGACAATGTTAAATTCGCCCAAATGTCATTGCGAGGCGCGCATCCTTCGCTTGCGCTCTGGACATGGTTTGCGCCGAAGCAATCCCCTACGTCGGCTTGATAGCAGCGCGAGGATTGCTTCGCTCTGCTCGCAATGACAAGTTTAACATTGTCGAGCTAACCTACAACAGAGTCTCGTCCCCTTCCCACGGCAGGTAATTCGTCCATCTATCGAGCAGGTACTGTTTGTTCTCCATAAACACGTCTGCTTCCTCTTGAACCATCTTTTCTACATCGGCAAAGCTCTTTCCTTCCGTCGCCGCGATCCAACTTAGTTTCTGAAGATAATAAAGGGGCATCAGCGCCATGAAGACCTTGTCTGGATCGCCTTCGCCCTTGTTGTAGACAACACAGAAGTCAAACACTGCACGCGCCCAGACATCGGCGGGAAAGCGTGGCTCATCCTGCCCAAGCACCTGCATCACGGCGTTAAAATTCTGCTCCAGCATGATAGCGCTCCAGCCGTTCCGGAAACGACGAGCGCCTTTGCGGACTGCCTCGCGCAAGGCCTGCCGCATGGGCGAAACCGGCTCGGGTGGAACAGGGTGCCATTCTCCCCAGATGGGCGCGGGCTGAATGATTTGGATCGTGGGCCAGCGCCGCCGGTAGATGCTCAACATACGAAAGAGCGTGCCCACCACTTGCAGGAATTTTGGTTCGAAGCCGATGGTGGGGTCCCGAAAGTCATGTGTCTTGGTCGTCAGCGGGGCCTGGGCGATCTGCCAGCCTTCGTTGATCGCCAGGGTGGGCATCCAGATGTGAAGTCCGAAGCGCGCCACGTCCGTCTCCCAGACATCCCGTTCCAGAAAATAGCTAAGAATGTCCCGCGAGAGGCTCACTTCGCCGCCTAGCGGCTGGCGCACGTCCAGGCCGTAAAGCATACGCATCATCGGGTAGGCAAGGCTGTCATTGATGGTTACTTCGTGCCAATGCCGGCTGTACAACGGGGTCACATAGTCGTATCCGCCGTCGAGGATCGGGCTGGCGAGAGCCGGGATCCACTCCGGCATCACGCTTCGCAGGTCGGCATCGAGGAGCAGGCAGGCACGCACTTTTAGCGCCTGGGCGATTTCAAAGATGGCCCGAATCGCCGTCCCCTTGCCCATCAAGCCCTGGTACAGCGTGACAATCTTCTCGACGCCCGGCGCCACTGGCGTATCACTGGCCACCTGGACTGTATCGTCGGTGGACATGCCATCGGCGATGACCAGGACATGGCGCAAGTTTGGGTAGGCGCGGACCATACCCTCGGATGCGATCTGGGCCACGCGGGCGATGGTCTTGGCGTTCTTGTACGTTGGGATGCCGACCAAGAGATCGGCCTGGCCAATGGACCTGACTCTTTTTTGAGCATCGGGCCGGAGGGCGGTCTCCACAAACATAATGCTCTCCTGCGTAGTACGAGTCATTGGACGGATTGTCTTCCTCTTTCGGTGATTCTTTGCCCAATTATACCACAAGTGTTCCATGATTTTCCAGAAAAATTGACGATAAAACGGGTAATTTTTCTCAATTCATCCCTAACCCTTCTGGGTGATCCGCTATCTGTCATTTGCGACAGCCGTCCTTTTGTGCTATCATTTGCACGAGAAGGGGGCCCGATTTGAGGAGGTTTTGAGACATGTTCTTTTTTAGTCCACTGTATTTCTTGTTTGCCTTGCCGGCTCTGTTGTTGGGACTGTATGCCCAGTGGAAGGTCAAGTCGTCCTACGATCAATATCTCCAGGTACGCAACATGCGCGGCCTGACCGGCGTGCAGGCGGCCCAGTACCTGTTGAGTGCCGCCGGCCTGAGTGCGATTAGCATTGAGGGCGTACCCGGCGAGTTAACGGACCACTATGATCCGCGCAGCAAGACGCTGCGTCTGTCGGCAGGCGTGGCCAACAGCCCGTCGGTAGCGGCGCTCGGTATCGTCGCCCACGAAGTGGGGCACGCAGTCCAGGATGCGCAGGCGTTCGGGCCGATGCGTATGCGCTCGGCCATCGTCCCGGCGGTCAACTTGGGCTCGTGGCTCGGCCCGATCCTGTTCATAATTGGCTTCATGATGCAGTCACCTAACCTGGCAACGATCGGCTTGCTCGGGTTCTCGGCTGCGGCGGTCTTCGCCCTGATCACGCTGCCGGTGGAGTTGGACGCCAGCCGACGGGCGCTACACATGCTCAGCGCTACCGGGTTGGTCGGCACGCAGGACATGGACGGTGCGAGGAGCGTGTTGAGCGCGGCAGCACTGACTTACGTCGCTGCTCTGGTGCAGGCCATCGGCACCCTGCTGTACTACGCGTTCCTGCTCAGCGGGATGCGGCGCGACGACTAGCGGCTGTTTTCTGAGCGAATGTGCAACGGGCTCCCATCACCGCGTGCCATTTGGGGTGGGAGCCCGTAGCTTGAGAACTGTGATTCTGTTTGACTTGACCCTGGGTGACATAGAAATCCTGTGCACCGAACTCGGCCAGCCACGCTACCGCGCCGACCAGATCTGGATGTGGCTCTATCGCGACCTGGTGACCGATTTTGAGGCCATGACGAATCTGCCCAAGGCGTTGCGGGCCACGCTGGCCGAGGCGGTGCAGATCGACCCGCTGCGCCTGGTCACCGAGACCTGGTCGGCCGATAAGCAGACCCAGAAGTTGCTGTTCGCGCTGCCCGACGGGCAGACCATCGAGAGCGTCCTGATGCACTACGAGGACGAGGCCGCCCACGTCGTGGACAACAGCCAGGGCGGGACGCCACCGGCCGCCGACCGGCACACCGTCTGCGTTTCGACTCAGGCTGGCTGCGCCCTGGGCTGCGTCTTCTGCGCGACTGGCCAGATGGGCCTGGTGCGTAATTTGACACCCGGCGAGATCATCGCCCAGGTGCTATATTGCGAGCGCCTGCTCCGCCCGCAGGGCAAGAAAGTGACCAACGTCGTCTTCATGGGCATGGGCGAGCCGCTGGCGAACTTTAACCCGACGTGGCAAACGGTCGAGACGTTGCACCACCCCAAGGGGTTCAACCTCGGCGCGCGACGCATGACCATCTCAACCGTAGGGCTGGTGCCGGGCATTCGCAAGCTCATCGACACGGGGGTCCCGGTGAACCTCGCCGTCTCACTCCACGCGCCGAACGACGCGCTGCGCGACCAACTGGTACCCATCAATCTGCGCTATCCTATTGCCGAGCTACTGGACGCCTGCCGCGAATACATCGAAGAAACGGGACGGCGGCTCACCATTGAGTATGTCTTGATCGACGGCGTCAACGATAGCCCAGGCCTGGCCCAGGAACTGGCCGATCTGCTGCAAGGCCTCCTGGTCCACGTGAACCTGATCCCGGCCAACCCGACTGCCGCGGCTGAGTTTCGGCCCTCGTCTCCACGCCAGGCCGGTGCCTTTCGCGACGTCCTGCAGCGCGCTGGCATTCCGACCACGTTGCGCCTGCGGCGCGGCATTGACATCCAGGCCGGCTGTGGCCAGTTGCGGACCCAGGCGCAGCAGGCGCAGGTAACGAACCCGAAAAGCGGAGTGAGGCAGCCTTGATCAAAATCGCCCCGTCCATTCTTTCCGCCGACTTCGCCCACCTGGGGAACCAGGTGCGCGAAGCCGAGGCCGCTGGCGCTGATTACATTCACGTGGACGTGATGGACGGGCACTTTGTCCCAAACCTGACCATTGGACCGCTCGTGGTCCGGGCGATCCGGCCGCTCACCCGGTTGCCATTGGATGTGCACCTGATGATCGAGGCGCCGGATCGCTACCTGGAAGACTTTGCCCGGGCGGGCGCGGACATCCTGACAGTCCACCCCGAGGCCAGCGTGCACCTGCACCGGACGGTGCAGGCCATCCACCACCTGGGGATCAAAGCCGGTGTCGCGCTCAACCCGGCCACGCCGCTGGTGCACATCGAGGAAATCCTGCCCTTCGTCGACCTGGTCCTGCTGATGACGGTCAATCCGGGCTTTGGCGGCCAGGCCTTCATTGAAGCGATGTTGCCAAAAATCGCACGGCTCCGCAAGATGATCGATGAGCGAGGTCTGAATTGCGAGCTAGAGGTAGACGGCGGGATCGGGCCGGAGACGGCACCGAAGGTTGTGGCGGCGGGGGCGAGGGTGCTTGTGGCGGGATCAGCCGTATTCGGGGCGAAGGAATCGGTGGCGGCTGCAATTCGGAGAATCCGAGAAGCCGCCCAAAGAGCATGAAGCAAGAAACCCGTTTTCTTGAAGAAAACGGGTTCCAGTGGAACTCAAAACTTGAAACCTGGAACCTTAAACCTTCCGCAACGCCTTCAAACACTTAGCACATACCATGACACGCCGGCTCTTCCCATTTTCGACAATGGTCGCTTTCTGGATATTGGGGCGGAACATCCGGTTGGTCCGGCGCTTGGAGTGGCTCACGTTGTGCCCGAATTGGGGACCCTTGCCACAAAGTTCACATTTGGCCATGATGAATCACCTCTTCTATGAATTACATGCGAAAACAAATGATAGCACAGGCAGCATATTTGTGCAAACACCTGGATTATTGGAAGGTCCCGATATTCGTGCCGCAGTTCAACTGCAGCCCGGACATCGGTCTGGTGGGAGCGCGTGATGACTGAAGCCACCCAACTAGGTAAGATCGAGATTTCCTCCACCGCCGTCGCCAACCTGGCCAGCCAGTGTGTACTCAAGTGCTACGGCGTGGTCGGATTGGCCTCGCCGAGTTTGCGCCATGGCCTGGCCGAATTGTTGCACCGCGAAAACGTCCGGCGCGGAGTTGAAGTGCAACGGAACGGGGATCAGATTATCATCGATCTATACGTGATCATCGAATATGGCATCCGTATCTCTGAGGTGGCCCGCAACATCCAGGAAAACGTCAAGTTCAGTGTCGAAAAGTCGCTGGGCGTGCCCGTGGCCCAGGTCAATGTCCACGTACAAGGGTTACGCGTAAGTGATGAGAAAATCTAAACGGGCACGAACGGAGAAAATTATCCGTCCGGCTGTTGTAGAACCGAACGATAGCAACCAGGTGCCGCGCCGCTGGTGTGACGGCCCAACGCTCAAGAGGCTGCTGGGTGCTGCTACAGCCTGGCTGGAGTACAATGCCAACGCGATCAACGCGCTCAACGTTTTCCCGGTCCCCGATGGGGACACGGGCACCAACATGCTCCTGACGATGAAAGCGGCCATAGCCGAGGTGGCACCGTCCGTGTCACATTCGGCTGCAGAGATTGCCCAGGCAGCCGCCCACGGCGCGCTGATGGGCGCGCGCGGGAATTCAGGGGTAATCCTCTCGCAGATCCTGCGCGGCTTTGCCCGCGGCCTGGACGCCAAGGAGAAATTCAATGCCGCTGACTTCGCCGCCGCTCTACGCGAGGCGTCCACGATGGCTTACAAGGGCGTGATCAGGCCCGTAGAAGGCACGATCCTGACCGTCAGCCGGGATACGGCCACCGCCGCCGCCAGCGTCGCGACCGTCACGGACGACCTGCTGGTCGTGCTGGAGCGGGTGGCCCTGGCGGCCAAAGACTCTGTCGCGCGGACGCCGCAGTTGCTCCAGGTCCTGCGCGACGCGGGGGTGGTGGATGCTGGCGGGCAGGGGTTATACATCATTCTGGAGGGTGCGGCGCGTTTCCTGCGCGGCGAAAATATCGAGATGGCGACTGCGATTTCTGAAGCCACAGGCCCCGCCTTTGAAGTGAGTGCCCTGGACCGTGAGGCTGGCTACGGCTACTGCACCGAATTCGTGTTGCAAGGCCAGAACCTGGACTTTGAGCGCGTCCGCGCCGACATCAGCGCGATGGGCGACTCCGCCATCATCGTCGGTGATGAGTATTTGATCCGCGTGCATGTCCACACCCAACGGCCCGGCCAGGTCCTGGAGTATGCGACAAGTAAGGGCACACTCCGCAAGATCAAGATCGACAATATGCAGGAACAGCACCGAGAGTTTCTGGGCTTACCCCTGCCCACAGAGCAGCCAGCCGCTCCCAAGAAAGTACCGGTGACTGTGGAGCAGTTGAGCGACCTGGGGGTGGTCGTGGTCGCGCCCGGCCCCGGGCTCACGCGCGTGTTCGAGAGCCTGGGTGCCAGCAGTATCGTCCCGGGCGGCCAATCGATGAACCCCAGTACCGAGGAACTGCTACACGCTATTGACTCCTTGACCACGGATAACGTGATCGTGCTCCCGAATAACAAGAATATCATCCTGGCCGCACGCCAGGCTCAAGGATTATCCAGAAAGAACGTCGTCATCGTGCCGACCCGGACGGTACCCCAGGGCATCGCCGCGCTCCTGGCCCTCAACTACCAGGCCGACTTGCAGACCAACGCGCAGAACATGGAGCGCGCCATAACCCGCATCCAGACGGCGGAGATCACCCGTGCCGTGCGCGCGGCCGAGATCAACGGCATCCAGATTGCGGAAGGCTCCATCATTGGCCTGCTGAATGGCGACTTGATCACCTCCGGTCCGGACGTCGATTCGGTCGTGCTGGAGATGCTGGACCGGATGTCTACTGCCAGGGCTGAAATCATCACTGTCTATTTCGGCGCCGACGTTTCTGAGAACCAGGCCAACGCCCTTGCCACCCGTATTCGCGAAGCATACCCGGACCAGGAGGTCGAGGTAGTGAACGGCGGGCAACCGCATTATTATTACATTCTTTCGGCGGAGTGAGGAAACGTGATGCGTCAAACGTCAAACGTAATGGCTCCCATAATTCACGTTTGACGTTTGACGTTTGACTTACCATGAGCCATATCCGAATTGTCACCGACAGCATCGCCGATATCCCGGCCTCGTTCGTAAACGAGCTTGGCATCACCGTGGTGCCATGCAATGTCCATTTTGGGACGGAAACGTTCCAGGACGGGATCAACCTGTCCAATGAAGAATTTTACGCCCGTCTGCGCACCAGCCCGATCCTGCCGACGACCTCGCAGCCATCTGTGGGAATCTTTGAGGAGACGTATCGGCGGCTGCTGCTGGAAGCGGACAGCATTGTATCCATTCACATCCCGGCCAGGGTAAGCGGCACGTTCAACTCGGCGGCGACGGCGGCCCAGGCTGTCTCCGAGACGCGCATCGTCGTCATCGATTCGACGCAGATCGCGATGGCGCTGGGCTGGATCGTCATCCGTGCAGCTCAAGCTGCCCGCGCCGGTTGCAGCCTCGATGAGGTCGTGGCAGTGGTCCGCGACGTAATTCCACGGGCGCGTTTGTTGGCCTTCCTGGATACCCTGGAGTATGCACACCGGGGGGGCCGGATTGGCAAAGGGGCAGCGCTGATGGGAACGTTGCTGCGGGTGAAGCCCATCGTCCAGTTCTTGAACAGCGAATTGCTCCCGGTCGAGAACGTGCGCACCCAGCGACGGGCACTCGAGCGCCTGATTGAACTCGTCAAGGAATATTGCCCCCTCGAAGAAATGGCAGTCATCCACGCGGATGTTCCCGAATTGGCGAAGGAGGTGCGCGCCATGCTGGGCACCATCGGTCCCCTGGAACGCACTCCCATCACTGAGGTTGGCCCCGTGCTGGGCGCGCATGCTGGACCGGGAGCTGTTGGTGTGGCATTCCTTGTGAAAGAGCGCACATGACGCCTTTCGAGACGCTAGCAAAGATCCTGACCCTCGAGCATAACCAGGGCTGCCGCGACCGTGCGGTCATGCGTGGCCTGGATAACTATCTGGTCAACTGGCAGGTCGAGATAGAAAAGCAAAGCCCTGCCGATCTCGAAGCCGGCCGCGAGATTGTGGCGCTGCTGAGCAATTACACGGAGAAGGATCGCATCCAACGCGAACAGGCCGTGCGTAGTGTCCTGGCCAAAATCGAGCGGATGCGCACTGCACGGCCCGTGAAGCCTCGGCCAAAGCCGGAACGCCCGCCTCGGGAACCCAAGCCGCGACGGCAGCCGGCGGGAGGAGTCCAGGCTCCTCGCCAGGTCTCGCAACCCGGCGTTCCGCCGGCTGTGATGCCGCCACCAGAACCGCCCACGCCGGCGCCTGAGCCGCCCGCACCCGTGCCCGAACCGCCCGTGCCACGGCCTGAGCCGCCCGTTTTGCAGGCTGAGCCGCCTGCGCCCGCACCTGCACCACCCGAGCCGGTGCCCGACCAGGCTGAGGAGGAACCTGGGGAATTCCTGGCTATCTTTGAGGCCGCGCCGCCGGACCTCGAAGTAGGAGAGGCTGCCTGGGCCAGGCCACGCCCGAAACCTGTAAGACCACCGCCGGAGCCGCCCAAGGGTGTTGGCCTGGATTCGCCCGTCACGCGCATGCCGGGGATCAAAGGGGCCATCGCCCACAAGCTCGAGCGCCTGGGTGTCCGGACGATCCGCGACATGCTCTACCTGTTTCCTCGCCGCTACGACGATTTCAGTGCGCTGAAAACCATCCATGAGCTGGTCTATGGTGAAGAGGTTACCCTGGTGGGCACGGTCTGGCAGGTGAAAAACCGCACCACGCAGCGGGGCATTACGTTGACTGAAGCCATCCTCTCCGATGCCACCGGAACCATGCAGGTCACGTGGTTTAATCAACCCTACCTGGCTCGACAACTCACCCCTGGCCGCCAGATCGTTGTCAGCGGGAAGGTGGATGCTTACCTGGGCCGCCTCGTGTTTCAATCGCCCCAGTGGGAGCCGCTGGATCGCGACTTGATACACACGGCACGGATTGTGCCGGTTTATCCCCTCACCGAGGGGCTATCGGCTACCTGGCTGCGGAAACAAATGTGGCGGCTCGTCGAGATGTGGGCGACGCGGGTGCCTGATCCCCTCCCGGCCGCCATCCGCGAGCGCCAGCAGCTCTACGACCTGCCCACCGCCCTGGCTCAGATCCACTTTCCATCGGACCAAGATAGTCTGCGCCAGGCACGGCGCCGGCTGGCCTTCAATGAGTTCCTGCTCATCCAGTTGGGAGTCTTGCGCCAGCGTCGTGAGTGGAACCGGCAGCCGGGCCGACCCCTCGCCGTCGATCAGGCGTTGCTCCAACGTTTCCTGGACCACTTGCCGTATAAACTCACCGGCGCCCAGCAGCGCGCCCTTGACGAAATCCTACGCGACCTCCAGCAGACACGCCCGATGGGGCGTTTGTTGCAGGGCGACGTGGGGTCGGGCAAAACAGTCGTTGCGGCAGCCGCCTTGTTGATGACCGTCGCCAACGGCTACCAGGCCGTGCTCATGGCGCCGACAGAGATCCTGGCGGAGCAACACTACAAGACGTTGGTCGGGTTGCTCGATGCGAACCAACATGGAGGCGAGCAGACAGCGCCGCGGATTGGGTTGCTGGTAGGGAAGTTGAAGGGGGCGGAGAAGGCGGCAATGCAAGAGGCGATTGCGGCTGGCCAGATCGATATCGTCGTCGGGACGCATGCAGTCATTCAAGAGGGGGTGAACTTTGCCAATCTAGGGCTGGCGATTATCGACGAACAGCACCGCTTCGGGGTCGCACAACGGGCGGCGATCCGCCAAAAGGGTTTTGCGCCGCACGTCCTGGTCATGACCGCCACACCCATCCCACGCACCCTGGCCCTGACGGTGTACGGCGATCTGGACCTGTCCATTATCGACGAGATGCCACCCGGGCGCCAGGCGATCAAGACGCGCTGTCTGACGTCCCGCGAGCGCGAGCGCGCCTACCAGTTCGTGCGGAGCCAGGTGGCCCAGGGCCGGCAAGCGTTCATCATCTGCCCGCTCATCGAAGAATCGGAGAAGATCGAGGCGAAAGCGGCCACGGCTGAATACGAACGACTTCAGAAAGAAGTCTTCCCGACCCTGAAGTTGGGTCTGCTCCACGGCAAGCTCCCGCCCGATGAGAAAGAGGCCGTGATGAGCGCCTTCTACCAGGGGGACCTGCATATTCTCGTCTCAACCTCCGTCGTCGAAGTAGGCATCGACGTACCCAACGCAACGGTGATGGTAGTGGAGGGCGCCAATCGCTTCGGGCTGGCCCAGCTCCACCAGTTCCGGGGCCGGGTCGGACGGGGGGAGCACCAGTCTTACTGCTTGCTCCTGGCCGACAACGCGTCGGCGGAGGCTGAGGCCCGCCTGCAAGCCTTGGAACGGACGCAGGATGGTTTTGCCCTGGCCGAGGAGGATCTGAAGCTGCGCGGGCCTGGTGAGTTCTTTGGCACGCGCCAGAGCGGGCTGCCCGATCTGAAGGTGGCCAAATTGAGCGACGTCCACGTCCTGGAGCAAGCTCGCGCAGAGGCCGCCGAGTTGTTCCGCCAGGACCCTGACCTGTCCAGGCCCGAGCACGCCGCACTGGCGATGCAAGTCCGCGAGTTCTGGCGTGGTGAAGGCGATCTTAGCTGAAGTCGAGGAACATCTTCTATGACGGTTGCCGTTTATCCAGCCACGTTTGACCCTATCACGAACGGCCACGTAGATATTGCTACGCGCGCCGCCGGCATCTTTGACCGGCTCATCGTCGCCGTCTACGACCGGCCTTCGAAGAATCTGTTGTTCTCGCCGGAAGAACGTTGGCAGATGACGCGCCAGGCCCTGGCCCACCTGCCCAACGTGACCGTCGAGCGGTACAGTGGAATGACGGTCGCCTTTGCCCAACAAGTGGGCGCGCGGGCGATCGTGCGCGGGCTGCGCGTGGTCTCTGACTTTGAATGGGAATTTCAACTGGCGTTGACCAATCGGCAAATCGCACCCGAAATCGACACGGTGTGCCTGATGGCAAGCCAGCAGTACTCCTTTCTCAGCTCCAGCCTCATCAAAGAGATTGCGATGCTGGGCGGGCCGCTCAATGGCATGGTGCCTGATCACGTGATCATAGCATTGAATCAGAAAATGCAGGAGTTGAAAGGCAGAGACAGCAGCAAGATCAAGGTCGTCTCGCTCCGTGGCGAATGATGTTCCGGGTTTCGAGTTTCGGGTTTCGCGTTTCAGATTCCGAGTTTATGAATGTCTCGAACCCGAAACCCGAAACCCGAAACTTGAAAGGGGGGACCAGCCATCGACGTTGATTACTTAATTGATCGCCTGGAGTCTTTGTTTACCCAGAGCTCCCGTATCCCTTTCTCTTCTAAGGTGCTGGTCGACGAGGACGAATTTCTGCGACTGATTGACCAACTCCGGATCACGATCCCGCAGGACATCAAAAGCGCCAAACAGCTTCAACAGGAACGCGACCAGATCATCCGCGATGCGCAAGAA
>JBBITV010000050.1:11738-13986 GCA_037440585.1 Chloroflexota bacterium | reverse complement strand
ATTTGGTCATTGGGATTTGGTCATTGGGATTTGGTCATTGGGATTTGGTCATTGTGAATCAGTGCGTTGATAAAACGAAATAGCCACACTGGTAAACCCTATCTCGCGCGACCTGGGGATGATCTCGGTGCCTCCTACGAAAAGGATTCCCCCTGGGCGTAAGGCCTCATTAAAGCGTCGGTACAGGTTATCTTTCGCCGCATCGGTGAAATAGATCACCACGTTGCGGCACACGATCAAGTCAAAATCGCTCTCGAAAGGATCGTGCAGGAGATCATGAGCCTGGAAGTCGATCATGGCACGGAGACGGTCCACCATCATATACCCATCAGCGGTCCGCCTGAAGTACCTGGCCAACAGGTAGGGTGCGACTGTGCTCACTTCCTCGGCAGAATAGGGGCCACCCGCCTGGGCCTGCGCCAGCGCCGTCCGATCGACATCCGTGGCCAGGATGCGATGGCGTTGCCAGGGCGATGAGAACTCGGCCAGGAGGATGGCGATACTATACGGCTCGGAGCCGTGAGCACAGCCGGCACTCCAAATCCGCAGCGACGGGCGCGCCTTCAGCAACCCGGGCAAGATCTGACTACCCAGGTAGGTGAATTTGTCCACGTCGCGAAAGAACGAAGACACCTTGATCGTCAGGTACTCGCCGAACTCGCGCAGCGATTCAGGATCGTTTCTCAAGCGTTCAAGGTACGCGTTCCAGCTTTCACAACCGGACCGTACAAACAACGTATCGAGCCGTCGCCGCATCTGCTCGCTTTTATAATGATTCAAATCGACGCCGAGAAGAAGCTGCACCTGGCGCTTGATCTGTTCGTATTCCCAGTCTTGCATAAGTCCTCAGGTATTCTAAGTGCCAACCATATGTGCACGACACGGATTCTGACACGGATACACGGAAGGGTGCAGTCTACCTCCGTGCAATCCGTGGACATCCGTGTCGTGCTCAGTCATTCACCAGGCGGACAATTTCTTCCGCGATGCGCGGCAGCGGCACCACATCAGTTGCCCCGCCCTCTTCGATCACACTGCGTGGCATGCCATAGACGACACACGTTGACTCATCCTCGGCCACCACGCGGCCGCCGCGGGCGCGCAACTCGAGGGCGCCGCGTGCACCATCGCGCCCCATCCCGGTCAGGATGACGGCGACGGCCGCCGGGCCGTAGACCTGGGCGACCGACGACAGGGTCACGTCCACCGATGGGCGCACCCCGTTGAGACGCGGTGCCTGGTTATCCAGACGCACCCGGGAATCCGGCGAGATCAGCAGGTGATGGTCCCCAGGTGCCACGAGGGCCAGCCCTGTCTCGAGGTGATCCCCTGGCGCCGCTTCCGCCACCGTCAACTGGGCCCCCCGGTCCAGACCCTCGGCCAGGGAGCGGGTGAACCCAGGCGGCATGTGCTGGACGATCAAGACCGCCGCCGGCAAATCGCACGGCAGGGCCGGTACCACCTGATGCAGCGCCCGCGGCCCGCCCGTCGAGCTGCCGATCACGACGACCCGGCGTGGAGAACTGCCAGCCGGACGTGACGGCTTGGGTTCACCCGGTGGACGTGCCGGCCGTGTCACGGGCGGCAGACTTGCGGGCAAGCGCGAGCGCACCGCCAGCTTGATCTTGCGAATCAAATCGTCCCGCACCTCGTGGAGGTTGAGGGAAATCGTCCCGGATGGCTTACACACAAAATCGATGGCGCCCAGGCGCAGCGCTTCGAGCGTCGCTTCGGCGCCTTCGGGGGTAAGGGCGCTCAGCATTACGACCGCCGTCGGGGACTGCTTCATGATGCGGGCCAGGGCGCCCAACCCATCCATGCGCGGCATCTCTACGTCCAGGGTAATGCAATCCGGCCGCAGAGTCGCCGCGATCTCGACGGCCTCGACTCCATCTCGCGCCGTGCCGATCACCCGGATGAGCGGCTCGGATTCCAACTGCTTGACAATCGTATGGCGCATGAACGCAGAGTCATCAACAACCAGAACGTTGATTGGCTTTTCTAACATGGAACTACACCCCTCATGCTAGCCGATCACGCGCTGAATCGACATGAGCAGCCGCTCACGGTCGAAAGGCTTGACAATGAAATCCTTGGCCCCAGCGCGCACTGCTTCGAGCACCACAGACTCTTGACCTAGCGCCGTCAGCATGATGACGCGTGCATTTGGATCCATGCGGCGCAACTGTCTGAGTGCTTCCAGACCATCCATCTCCGGCATGGTGATGTCCATCAGAACACCATCTGG
>JBBITV010000050.1:0-11718 GCA_037440585.1 Chloroflexota bacterium | reverse complement strand
AGCGCCTGGCGACCATTCTCCGCCTCGACAACGTCGTAACCATTTTCTTGCAGGAGCTTGGTACACCGCATACGCATGAATTGAGCGTCGTCCACAATCAGCAACTTTGGCACAGCTATAGCCTCCAGATTTGACTAAGAATCAGAGTTCTCGCTCTTCGCCGACGATCTTCACCAACACCCTACCAGTGGCGACGAAGAGCCGGACAGTGCGTCCTTGCGAGCCGCCCACATCCACTGCCGCCAGACTCAGGCCATGCTCGGCGAGCACACGTCGCGCCGTCTCCACGTTGCGGGCGCCGATATCGAACACATCTTTCAACCCGGGACGGATGAGCATCCGTGCGCCTCCGACCATCTTCACGACTAACCGGCACGGCTGTCCCCCGCTGCGTTCGATTTCTCTCAGCAATGCCTCAATGCCAGTATCCACGAACCTGGTAGGCGGCCCACTGCCGGGTCCACTGGCGTGCGGTAGCACGGCGTGCAGCAACGCGCCCACCTGGGCGGCCGGCTCATACGCGACGACTCCGATACACGACCCCAGGCCATAGGCCACCAGCACCACCCTCGGATCGCGGCTTTTCTGTAACTCCCCCAGTCCCGCAGCCACCACAATTCCCTCAATCGGCATCTCACCTCCCCGCCCGACCGAGGTTTACCCACACTCATTCTCCCCTGCGTTCTCTCCTGACCATCTCAATCAAGCTGGCCACATCCACGATCAGCGCCACATGGCCATCACCCAGAATCGTTCCCCCAGAGATACTGCGTACGTCACCCAGAACCGAGCTCAAGGACTTCACGACGACCTCTTGCTGGCCCACCAGTCTATCCACCACCAGCCCGACCTGGAGGTCGCCCGACCTGATCGCGACAACGCATGGCTGATCGGTTAGCCCGGCGCCGCCCACACCAAAAATCTCGTCTAATCGAAGTATCGGCAGCACCTGGCCGCGCAACAGGATCACCTCGCGTCCCCTGATCGTGAGAAGCTGATCCCGCCGGACGCGTAATGTTTCGATTACCGAGGCCAGCGGGATAGCATACGTCTCATTTTTGACGGAGACCAGCAATGCGGGCATGATCGCCAGCGTGAGCGGGAGCTTGATCTCGATCACCGTACCCTGGCCTAACTGGGTCCGCACGACGACGGCACCATTCAACCGCTCGATGTTCGCCCGGACCACGTCCATGCCCACGCCCCGGCCCGAAACGTCGCTCACTCGCTCTGCCGTGGACAGGCCTGACATGTAGATGAGATCGACCGCTTCGGTATCACTGAGCCGGTCCGCCGCCTCGGGCGCAATCAGACCTTTCTCCACCGCTGCTGCCTTGACGCGTGCCAGGTCGATCCCCCGCCCATCATCCGCAATCGAAATGAGGATATGATCCTCTTGATGTCGCGCGCTCAACTGGATCAGTCCCACCGGACGTTTCCCGGCCGCCTGCCGCTCCGCCGGGCTCTCAATACCATGATCGACGGCATTACGCAGCACATGCATCAGAGGATCGGTAATGGCTTCGATGACCGAGCGATCTAGTTCCGTCTCCCGACCCTCGATCACCAGCTCGACCTCCTTGCCGGCTTTGCGCGCCAGGTCGCGCACCAGGCGCGGGAACTTGTTAAACACGTCCTCGATGGGCACCAGGCGCGCCTTCATGACCTCTTCCTGGAGCTGATCGGTGATCATGCTGACGTGTGTCGCGGCCTCGTACAACCGGCCCACCAGCAGGTCATCGCCATAGCGATGGGCCAGGTCCGCACTGAGCTGAGATAGACGGTTGCGGTCGGTGACGAGCTCACCCACCAGGTTCATCAAGTTATCCAGCCGCTCGACGCTCGTCCGCACCGTCTTGACCGCGACCCGGCCTGCGGGAGCAGAGGAGTTGAGGGGCAGAGGTGCTGAGGAGAGATCATCCCCCTTGCTCCTCTGCTCCCCTGCTCCCCCGCTTCCCTGCTCCTCCTCAACCGGGCACACATTGACCACAGTTATATCCATCAGCCAATCCAGGGCCGCGTAGATCGCCTCCTCCCCCTGGGCAGTGGCTACCCACACACAGACCTGGTTGCCCACTTTCTGCGCATCGATCTCCGCTTCCGTAGGAGCAGACCAGATGATCTGGCCGAGCTGGCCCAATTCCAGCAAAACCTGCAGTGCGCGCACAGACGGGGCAAAACTGCCTTCGACAATGCCAACAACGACCTCGAAAACGTGGAGGCCCTGGCGAAGATAGGCTTGCGCCTGTACCTGGTCCTCCGCCTTTGGCGCCGGAAGAAGGTCGCCCCTGGCGTTGGCGGGTGCCTGTGCAGCGTCCACATTCTCGGCCAGCGCTCGCAACCTGGCCGCTGCTGGCTCGACATCCACCGGACCTGGCTGGCGGGTGCTAATCTCAGTTTTCAGACTATGCAGTACGTCCAGGCAAGACAACAGGCTGTCGATCACCTCAGGCGAGGCCCGCTGCGTGCCTTTGCGGAGGCTGTCTAGCAGATTCTCCATCGCGTGCGTCAGGTCGGCCATGCGGTGATGGCCAATGTACGCCGCATTGCCCTTCAGGGTATGGGCAATCCGGAAGATCTCCTGCAGCAATTCCAGGTTGGCCGGGTCCTTCTCCAGGCGCACCAGGTCCTCATCCAGGCGCTGCAGATGATCCTCGGTCTCCGCCAGGAAGCCTTCTACTTCATCTGGAGCCAGGTCAAAAGTCAGCATCGAGAACTATCCCTCACTTGAGGCCCAGGATCTTGCCCCTGAACTCGCGAGCTTTTGCCTCATCGATCAGCAACTTCGCCGAGATCTCGACCCAACGCGCGAGATCGTCCAGGTGCGCCTTGGTCAAGTTCTCCGGAGCGACGTTCAGATGGGCGTTACACTGCCGCGCCATGAACCGCTCGGCAGCAACGCCCAGGTATGGCTTGGCAATTGTAACAGTTTGCTCGTAGAGGCCCATGCTCGTCACCTCCCCTCCCTATTTTGGATTTTAGATTGCCGATTTTGGATTTGCCGAATCGTTTAGGCTGAGTCTCAACCTGCCTGGTGAGCCCAATCCAAAATCTAAAATCCAAAATCCAAAATCCAAAATCTAAAATCCTACGTCTGGCTCTCTAGCCTGAAGAACTTCACCGCGGCCACCATCCGGTTGAACGAATCGGTCAGGTCCCCGATCTCGTCGTCGGTCTCTTTTTCCACAATCACGTCTACTTCGCCCAGGCTGACTTTCTCGGCCAGTTCGGTCAGACGCGTGACCGGGCTCACGATGGTGCGGGCGAACACCACGGCCACTCCGGCGGACATCGCCGCGGCTAACACCGCTACCAGCGTGACCATCAGGCTAATGCTGTTGCGCAGGCCGGCCATTCGCTGCTCCAGTGCAGTAAGACGGTCGAGCGGTGCGAAAGCGGTTGCCCGCGGCTGCTCCACGATGACCGCCCAGCCAAAGCCCTCGAAACCTGCAACGTCAACATAGAAAGCACGGCCGGCGCTGCCGCTGTATCCGGCCACCGCCCCACCTTCCGTAGCGACCTGCCGGATCGGGCGTGGATACAGCACGTACCCCTGGAGACCACGGGAGCCGCGCAAGCCGTACTCGGCTGGCAAATAGCCCAACGTCAGGAGATTGAAGTCCTTATTCATAATGAACTTCGAGTCGTGGTTGCTGTGCGTGTCGGCGAGGAGCAGCCCATCCCCGTTGACGACCAGGACTTCGGCGTCCTTGATCCGGGTCGCCGCGGTAGAAGCGATGGCCTGCACGGCGGTGATATCCAACACCGCTTTCATTACCCCCAACCGCTCGCCGGTCGCCGGGTCGTCGATACGGGCCGAAATGTCGATGGAGAATACGCCGGCCGATTCATCGTAGTTCACCTTGCCCACCTGGATGCCCTTCTCCCAGGCGACCTGCCACCACTTCTCGTCACTCTGGACGAAGTCCGAGGTGAGGTTGGTGAGGGCCACGTTAAAGCCGTGGGCCTCGGTGAAGAAGATCTCTTTGAAATGGCCGGAGCGGGTCCGCAGTTGTTTCAGATAGTCATCAGCTCGGGGATCCACTTGCAGGCTCCGGGTCTCCGCCATCTGGGCTTCGATCTGGTCGATGGGCAGGCCCACCAGGCCGTGCGCTTCAGCTTTTCGTGCCCCCGCCCGGGCGGTCTCCACCACGGTCGGATCGGCCACCCACAGGAGCACGTCCTTCATACGCTCGTGCAGGTAGGTGTCGATCTCCCGCATGACTTCAGTCGCCGTGTTGGTCAGGTTCGCCCCGACCACGTCCACCTCCATGGCCTTCTCCGAGTCGCTCAAGCTGCGGGAGAAGTCACCCAAGGAGTTAGACAGGGCGACATAGACGACTAATCCCACGACGACCAGTGGTAACACCCCAATGACCAGCATCCGGAGAGTGAACTGGCCTTGCAGGCTCCTGAAAAAGCTTCGGTGATTCATGTGTCGTTCTCCTTTCACGATTCTCTGGTTTACTTTACGGCGGGTAGGGCCCTGTCAAAGTCCTCGGAACTGTCATGCTGAGCGAAGCGAAGCATCTCAGCGCCCTGGTGTAGTCACCGGAGTAGAGACCCTTCGCTTCGCTCAGGGTGACACTCCGTGGACTTTGACCGGGCCCTATACGGCGGGCGCTTGCCCTTTCCGTCTTCCGGACCTATAATTAACGGCGGTTCAAGTTTCTTATTCACCTGTCTCATCCTGAGACACGCCGGAGGCTTCAATGGCATCTCCCTTTCCAGGCATGGATCCTTACCTCGAAGATAGCAGCATCTGGCCGGGCTTTCATCATTATTTTGCCAATGAACTGGTGGCGCAGTTGAATGCCCGCATTGGCCCCAAGTATTACGCCGACGTCAACGTGCGCACGGTGGTCGAAGAAGTGAGCATCGCCGTGCCTCGTATCATCCGTCCTGATGTGGGCGTCGTCCAACCCGCGTTGCAGGAGCCCGTGCCCGGCCCGGCCATAGCCGCGGTCGCCATCCCGCCCGCGCCGGTACAGCGGCTGGTACTGGAAAGCCAGGTACAACTCCGCACTGTGCAGGTGTTCCTGACCGAAACGGCTGTCCTGGTCACCGCCATCGAGATCCTGTCTCCCTACAATAAGCGGCCAGGGGAGGGTCTGGAAGAATATCGCCGCAAGCGCTCAAACATCTTACGTTCACCCGTACACCTGGTCGAAATTGACCTGCTGCGCGGTGGTGAGCGGCCAGGCCGCGAAGTGGTCGACCCGCCCCTCAGCGCCGATTATATCCTGCTGGTCAATCGCTTTCGCGCCGATGAGGTCGACCGCATCTCAGAAATCTGGCCGGTGGCCCTCAACCAACTGCTTCCCATACTGCCCGTTCCACTACTCCCCCCGGACCCCGATGTGGCGCTAGACCTGAATGCTGCCATCCAGTCCGTCTATACGCGCGCGGGCTATGACTGGCGAATCAACTATCAGCGTCCCGCGCCTCCCCCCGAACTGCGGCCTGATATGGCCGCCTGGCTCCAGGAACACCCAGTCTCTTCATAGATCTCCTGGGATCTCCTGGGATCTCCTGGCAGATGTGCCTTCCAGCCTCGCTAACGACTTGTCTGATCGGAGTCGAGGCTTTAGCCGGCCGGACGCCAGGCTAGAAGCCATGCGCTGAGAGAGCAAAGCCCCTTCGGGGCTGGAGATTAGCCCGTAGGGCTTCGCTCTTTCAGCCCATGGCTTCCAGCCTGGGGTTTTCTCAGTAGGTGATAAAAGTGCGGCTGACCATGAACAAGGCCAGGTCGAGCACGAACACCACCCCGATCAACACCAGCGGTTTGAACAACTTGCCGGTCACCTTGCGAATGTCGGCGTTGAGCCCCACGCTGGCCAGCGCGGCCGTGAAACTGATCTCGTAGACGCTGGTTACGGCCTGCGTGACTTCCCTGGCGAGGGGCACGTAAGAGAAGACGAACCCGGCCAGGATGAACAGCACCAGATACCAGGGGACGAAGACCCGCTTGCGGATCAGGTAAGAGATAATGGGGATGGACACCACCAGCAGGGCGATCCGCAGCGACTTGACCGCCAGGCCAAAGGCGTACACATCCTTGTCCAGCCCGGCCAGAGCGGTCTTGACAAAGCCGGTCTGGTGCAGTAACGCGCCGGCCAGAGCGGCGTACTCCATGGACGACAGGAGCGGCCGCAGCAACCACGAGATCAGGGCCAATCCCAGGACGACGGCGATGGTATTGTTCACCAGGGCCACGGCCGTATCGTCTGGCTCACACTCGACGATGGGGGAAGTGATGGCGATGGCCGAAGCGCCGCACACGGCCGAGCCGAAGCCCAGCAGGTACAGCATTCTATCCTTCAGCCGGAACCACTTCCACTTGCCGATCATGACCATGAGCACAAAGGTAAAGAACGTGATCCCCGTCACTTGAACCAACACCAGGGGGTTGGCCGCCAGCAGAACTTTGACCTCCAGGTTTTTGCCATACAGGATGATCCCCAGGGGGATGAAGACCGACTGGGCCAGGATGATCCCGGGGAGCACCTTGAAGAACACGGCGTCCCTGGCTCCCAGCACGGTTCGCACCGCCATGCCCAGGATGACGGCTGCCACCAGGGCATCGAACCCCTTCACCTGCCTGGAGATAGACAACGCCAGGTAGCCCAGGCTGACGACCAGCGCAAACCCGAGGACGCTCTCTCGGACAATGTTCAGCACATCGTTTTTGCCCAGGCGAACCCGAGACTCGAAAAAGATGCTCATGACGCTCATTTTTTCACCTCAATTCCTCTGGGTCAAGACTTCCGAAGTCTCAGAGACTTCGGAAGTCTTCACCTCAATTCCTGTGGGAGAGCAAGGTTCGCTCCATTCGCTCCGGACAGGAGCGGGGCGATGGAGCTTCTCATCACCATGATCGCCACTGTGCCGGCCAGCTTCTTGTATTCCTGGACCAGGCCGGCCAGCGCCGCCTGGTCCGCTCCGGACGTGACACGCCCATCGTCGGCCACCACCACCCCCGGGACCCGCCGGGCGTACTTCAACGCCTTCTCCGACCCGATGATGGTGATCTGCTTCTTGATGATGGCAGTCATCAGGTCACTATATTGTAGCATGTCTAATTCTCCCTTCTGTTCTGCGGCTACTCCAATACTTGTCTTATGCAGCGACAATCTTGAATCGCGCCACCACGTGCAGCAACTCCCTGGCCATCTCCCTCAGGCTCCCCGCCGACGCGGTCACCTTTTCCACCTGCACCGCCATCTCCTCAGTAGCGGCTGAGACTTTCTCGGCCGCGGCGCTGTTCTCTTCCGAAATGTTGGCAATGTTCTCCACCACCCGGCTCACTTGCTGGCCATTGTCGGCCATCTCTTGCGTCACCGCCGTGCTCTCTTCCGCGATGGCCGACACTCTGTCCATAGCGGCGACCAGATCACCCGTCGAAGCGGTCATCTGCTGGGCGGCGGCGGCGATTTCTTCTACTTGCTGGTTGACCGCTTCGACGGCTTTCAGGAGGCTGGCCAGGACCTGCCCGGATTCGCTGGCACGGGCCACGCCGGTTTCGACCTCTCGGGTGCCTTCGCCCATGGCCTGCACGGCTTCAGCCACGGTCTGTTGGATGCCTTGAACCAGGCCGGCGATCTCTCTGGTGGCGGCAGCGGACTTCTCGGCCAGCTTGCGCACTTCGTCCGCCACCACCGCGAAGCCTTTGCCGTGTTCCCCAGCCCGCGCTGCTTCAATGGCGGCGTTGAGCGCGAGCAGGTTGGTCTGGGCGGCGAGGTCGCCAATCGTTTCGACGATGGCCCCGATCTGGTCCGACCGCTGGCCCATCTCCTTGACCTTCTGCGCTGAGAGGCCGACCCTGGCCTTGATGCTGGCCATGCCCTTGATCGTCTCTTCGACGGTCCCAGCGCCGGCGCGGGCGACCTGGGTGGCCTCGGCGGAGCCTTTGGCGCCAGCCTGAGCGTTGGCGGCCACCTGCTGGATGGCGGTGATGATCTGGACGATGGTGTTGGAAGATTCGCTGATGGCCGCTGCCTGTTCCTGCGCGCCTGTGGCCACATCGCCAATCGCCCGCGATATCTGCTCGACCGAGGCGGCGGTCCTGATCACGGACTCGGACTGCTGAGCCGTGCCTTGCGCCACCCGCCGGATAGCGGTGGCGATCTGGGAGGTGGCCTGCCCGGCCTGGTCGGCGGCGGCGGCGAGCTGAGCGGAAGCCGCACTGACGCTGTTGGCGTGGTCCGCCACCTGCCCGACCAGATGGCGCAGGTTGGCGGTCATGTGGCTGAAGTCGCGGCCGGTTTCCTGCAACCGGGCGATCATCTGATCAAACGCCTGGGCCAGAGCGCCAATCTCGTCGCTCGAATCGTATGCGAGCGCCTGCGTCTGGATCGTGACGCTGGCAGTCAGGTCACCGCTGGCCATGGCGGCCGCCGCGGCCGCCAGGCTCGCCAGGTCCGTCTGGGCGATTTGCGCGGCGGCCCGGGCCATCTGTCCCAGCGGCCGTACGGTGCGCCGGAGCAAGACCAGGGCCACACCGAAGATGACCAGGCCCACCCCCACCATCGCGTACAGGAAAGTCAGCAACCGGCCGGTCTTCTGTTCCGACTCGGCCTGGAAGGCACTCGTCACCTCATCGGCCTTCGCCAGGACAGTTTCGTTGTGGGCAATAACGTAGGCCAGGGCATGATCGAACTCCGTGGGGCCGGGAGTTTCCGCGCGCAGGGGATGGTCGAACTTGGGGCCGGGAGGTCCCGCGCGCAGGGACCGGATAGCGGCATAAAAGGGTTCCCATTCGCTTTTCAATGCCGCCAGCGCCGGGCGCACCGCGGCGGAGGCGGGCGGAAGCCCTGCCTCGATATCGCCGTCGATCAGTCCCCGCAGCGATCGGGCAAACAGGTCGCTGGCGGCTCCCAGGCCCTCGCGCGCGGCCTTGTCGCCGTGCGTGATCATCAGCGCATACTTGGACATTTTCTGAGAGAGCATGCGCTGCCGCCCGGCCACGTTGACGACCAGCGCGTCGGCCTGCTGCTGGCGCAGCATCACCAGCACGCCGGCGACTTCCAGAATCGTCAGGGCCAGCAACAACACCAGTATGGCACCGATCTTGCGCTGCAAACTCCTGGCCAGAAAGTGTGTCACAAACATTGTCCTGATGCCACTCAACTTTGCTACTTTTCTACCCTTACTCTTATCTCGCAACTCGGGCTGCCCTTGAGCATGCACTTTGGTTCGGAGATGGCTATTCTTTCGTTGTAATGCCTGGCCACTCCCCTGGCGACGCCCTTAGCCACCGCACACATTTTGCGAGGGGATGAATAGGTGATGACAACCTCATCGGCGCTGGGACGAGCGCACCGGAGCGCGGGAGGTTTTGCGCCGGGGTTTTGCAATTGAACCGCTTTGTGAATTGCCCTTTCGGTATTCTCGATGAAATCCAGGGTCTTCCATTCCGGCCTGATCATCGCCTTGAACATAGACATCAGATCCGGCACTATGAACTCACCGAAATCCTCCAGGATGGCCGAGGCCTCTTTGCCGGTCGCCCTGGAAGCGGCCCCCACGATCGCAACCGCCTCTTGATCCGGGTAGGCTTGAATAGGCATGTACAACCGTGATCCCAGGCCGGCTTCTTTCAGCAGGGCGCTCCAGGTGCCACCGCCAAATTGCGTGTCGACGTACTTTTTCAACTCCGAGAAAATAAGCCCATGCATGGTTACGTCTCCATTCTTCTTCTCAATTCAATTTGAACTGCGCCACCAGTCCTTGCAGTGCCTGGGCCATTTCGCTCAACGACTGGACGGAAGCGGCCACTTCCTCCACCTGGGCACTCATTTCCTCGGCTGCCGCGCTCACTTGCTCAACTGCCGCGCTATTCCGTTCGCTCACAGCCGCGATGTTCTCGATGGCCTGGATCACTTCGCTCGAGCCCGCCGCTATCTCTTCCGCGATTGCCGTGTTCTCTTCCACCACCGCCGACACCATGTCCATCGCATTCTCCAGTTCGTCCGACGACGCCCTCATCTGCTCCGCGGCCGCCGCGATTGCCTCGATTTGCTTATCGCCCGTTTCTGCCGCCTTCAGGATACTGACCAGCGCCTGCCCGGCTTCAGTGGCCCGGGCTACGCCGGTTTCCACTTCGGCCGCCCCTGCCTCCATGGCCGTCACCGCTTCCGCCACCGTCTCTTGAATGCCCCTGACCAGCCCGGCGATCTCCTGAGTGGCAGCCGCAGACTTCTCGGCCAGCTTGCGCACTTCGTCCGCCACCACCGCGAACCCCCGGCCGTGTTCTCCGGCGCGGGCGGCTTCAATGGCGGCGTTGAGGGCCAGCAGGTTCGTCTGCCCAGCGATATCTTCAATGGTCTCGACGATGGCCTCGATCTGGCCTGAACGCTGGCCCATCTGCTTGACCTTCTGGGCCGAGAGTCCCACTTTGGCCTTGATACCGGCCATGCCCTGGATCGTCTCTTCGATGGTCTTGGCGCTAACACGGGCAGTCCGGGCCGCCTCAGCCGAGACTCTGGCGGCTGCCTGGGCGCTGGTCACCACTTGCTGAATAGCGGTGGTGATCTGAGCGGCAATACTGGAGGCTCTACCAATCCCGGCGGCCTGTTCCTGGGCGCCCCTGGCCACCTCCTCAAACGCCTGGGCCATCTGCCTAACCGTACCGGCCGTCTGGGTCACCGACTCAGATTGCTGGGCCATGCCCCTGGCCACCTGCTGAATCGCGATGGCGCTTTGGGAGGCGGCCTGCCCCACCTGGCTGGCGGCGGCGGCCAGGTGGCCGGAGGCCGCGTTGAGGGTGAGGGCGTCAGCCGCCACCTCGCCGATGGTCTTGCGCAGGCTGGCAATCATCTGGCCGAATGCATTGCCAAGGGCATCCCGCTCGGAACGCGGCGTGACATCAACAGTCAGATCGCCCGCGGCTAACCGGTGGGCGACCTCGGCCATGTCTTTGAAATAGGCGAGCATGTCCCGGAAGGCGGTCGCTACCTGGCCAAGTTCGTCGCCGGAGCGGCACTCCACCTGCTGGTCCACCTCGCCCCCGGCGATAGCAGTGGCCGCCTGGGCCAGGCATCTAGCCGGGCGACTAACCGCCCGGGCCGTGCTCACGCCGGCGACCATGCTCACCGCCAGCCCGGCCACTGCTAGAGCGGACAGGATCAGCAGCGCCTGCCTGACCTGACCCTCTGCGGTAGCCTTGCTGTTCTCCAGGAGCTGTGTCTCCATGTCCGTCAAGGCCAGGTTCCGGGCCATGAGATCACCGTAAAGGTTGCTGAAGGCCGCCACCTTCTGGTCAATGTCCACCTTGCCCGCCTCGATGGTCTGGACGGTCGTCACGGTCTTTTCCACCAGGGAACGATACTCATTCAGCCGGGCCAGGGTCCGCGCGCGCACCGCCGCCGGCAAGGCCGACTTGAGCAGCACAGCCTGGAATCCCTCGGTCACCTCGGCCAATTCCTTGAAATGCGCAGCGTCCTTGTACTGCCATGCCGCTTCCTTCTCCTTATAGGCCATCTGCCAATAAGCGTTCTCAGCCTCGAGGAAACCCTGTCCAAAGAAGGCCTCGCGTATTTCTCGGCGCTTGTTCTTGAGGCCGCTGGCAATATCGGTGAGAGCCTGTTGGCTGGCCAACAGGTTATCCTGTGCCTCCAGCAGGGCTAATCCTGCCTTATCCAGGGCGACGTAAGCCACTCGCACGCTTTCGCGGGCCGCCTGCTCCGCCGGCTCGCGCCCCCACTTTTCCCTTTCCAC
>JBBITV010000049.1:11748-14010 GCA_037440585.1 Chloroflexota bacterium | reverse complement strand
TTCACGCTGGCCTTCGGATTTGGGATTGCCCTGGCGGCCGTGGCGGGTATCGTGACGGGGCCAGTGGTCAACCTGTATCCTAGCCTGGACTTCGAGATATTGATCCTGGCGATGGTGGTGGTCGTCGTCGGCGGACTGGGGACCTTGCGCGGCGCGTTCTGGGGCGCGTTGCTCATCGGCATGGCCGACACGTTCGGCAAGGCGAGCTTTCCAGAGTTTTCGATGTTCGTTATATTCGTCCTCATGGCGCTGATTTTGCTGGTCCGGCCGGCGGGGCTGTTCGGTCGGGGGGAGAGCGCAGCTTGAGGATCGCGAACGCGTGGAAGGCATTACCCATGCCACGAGCATGGCTCAACACGGGAACCTACCGTGGTGTGGCGCTGCTCTTGTTCCTCCTGCTGGTCTTTCCCCTGGTAATCCTTAGCCTGCTTATCGAAGTACTCATCTTCGGCATCTTTGCCATGAGCCTGGACTTGCTCATGGGCTACACCGGGCCGGTCTCCTTCGGCCACGCAGCGTTCTTCGGGCTGGGGGCGTACCTGGTGGGGTTTATCTCCAAGAACTATAGTTCCAATTTGCTCATTACGCTGCCTTTGGTGCTGGCCAGTGTTACCGCCGTGGCCTGGCTGGTGGGGTTCTTTGCCCTGCGGACGTCGGGCATTTATTTCCTGATGATTACCCTGGCTTTTGCCCAGATGCTTTTCGGACTGGCGATCAAATGGACGCCAGTCACGGGTGGATCGGATGGGCTGGCTGGCGTGCCACGGCCGATGATCGGCCTGGGCGATCTGGCCTGGAGTTTTGGCACAAATTTTCGCTTTTATTATCTGGTCTTGGTTGCCTTCCTGTTGAGCTGGTGGCTCCTGCAGCGCCTGGTATCTTCACCTTTCGGCCACACGTTGCGCGGCATCAAAGAGAATGAAGAACGCATGGCGGCATTGGGCTATGACACCCGGCGTTTCAAAACGACCGCGTTTATCCTGGCAGGAGTTTTCGCCGGCCTGGCCGGGGTGCTGTTCAGCCATTTCAACTTCCACGTCGGCCCGGAGGTCTTGTACTGGACCATGTCGGGCCAGGTGTTAATCATGGTGATCATCGGCGGGGCCGGGACGCTGACCGGGCCAGTCCTCGGTGCAGCATTGGTCCGGTTGCTCCCCAGTTACGTAAGCTCGTACACGGACCGCTGGCAGACCATTATGGGGCTGGTTTTCATGGCGTTTGTGTTGTTTGCGCGAGAGGGGATCATCAGCTTGTGGCGGAAACGTGACAGGATGACAGGGTGACAAGGTGACAAGGTGAAACAGCCAATTCACCTTGTCACCTTGTCACCTTGTCAGGGGGGCCTGATGAGTACAATTCTGGCAGTCGAGAACATATTCCGAAACTTTGGCGGGCTGATGGCGGTGAACGGCGTCAGCCTGTCGGTGGCGCCAGGGGAGCGGCGTGGGATCATTGGGCCGAATGGGGCCGGCAAGACGACGCTCTTCAACCTGATTAGCGGCTGGCTGCCGCCGTCACAAGGCCGTATTCTCCTGGAGGGAGAGGACGTAACCGGCCTGCCACCCTTCCGCCTGGCGCGCAAAGGGGTGGCGCGCACGTTTCAGCGCAACAACCTGTTCCTGGGCCTGACCGTGTTTGAGAACGTCCGGCTGGCGATCCAGCACGGGGCCGGCATTAGCAACCGGCCCCTTACGCCGGTCCGGGCGTTTCACGAGGTCAATCGCGAAGCTGAAGCCTTACTGCAACGCTTCGGCCTGGCCGATCCGGCCACTCGCCCAGCACGCAGCCTCTCGTATGGTGAGCAACGCCAGCTTGAAGTGGCCATTGCTGTTGCTACCCAGCCACGCATCCTGCTCCTGGATGAGCCGACAGCCGGGATGTCGCCGGCCGAAACGGCACAAATGGTGGCATTGATCGGGCAAATGCCGCCCAACCTGACCCTGCTGATTATCGAGCACGATATGGATGTGGTTTTCTCCCTGGCGGACAGAATCACGGTCCTGCATTACGGGGAGGTAATTGCAGAGGGGGCGCCGGAGGAGATCAAGGGGGATGTGCGGGTGCAGGAGGTTTATTTGGGGGAAGGGTAATGCTTGAACTCCACGACATTCACACTTATTATGGCGATAGCCACATCCTTCAAGGCGTCTCCCTCAAAGTCAACACGGGCGAGGTCGTTGCCGTGCTAGGCCGCAATGGTGCGGGCAAGACGACGACGGTTCACTCTGTCATCGGGTTCGTACCCGTGCAGGCGGGCCGCAT
>JBBITV010000049.1:0-11704 GCA_037440585.1 Chloroflexota bacterium | reverse complement strand
CGTGGCGGGCAAGCCGGCCCACTACATCGCCCGCCAGGGAATCGGATTGGTGCCACAAGGGCGACGCCTGTTCCCCGAGCTCACTGTGCGTGAGAACCTCACCCTGGCGGCACGGCACGGCAACGGCGGCTCCACCTGGGACCTGGACGCTGCCTTCAAGCACTTCCCCCACGTCAAGGCACGGCTGAACCTCCGCGCTGGCAAGCTCAGCGGCGGTGAGCAGCAGATGGTGGCGATCGCCCGTGCGCTACTGACCAACCCGGTGCTGCTCCTAATGGACGAGCCATCCGAGGGCCTGGCGCCATTGATGGTGCTGGAGATCGGGCGAATCGTCGAGGTGCTGAAAGGCTCGGGGTTGCCGATCCTGCTTGTAGAGCAGAACCTACCGCTGGCGCTGCGAGTGGCGGACCGGGTGTACGTGATGAACAAAGGGCAGATCGTTTTTGAGGGGGTGCCGGGAGAGTTGCAGCGGGATGAGGCGTTGAAGCATCAGTATCTAGGCGTATAAGGTTAGTGTTTTTGACAATGTGGGCAAATACATATATAGTCTAAAGGAGGGTGACCCACATGAATATTGCTCAACACGTCACGCGCGCCAGTCACTTCTTTCCTGACAAGCCAGCTATCCTCTTCGAAGGCCGAACTTATACTTACCGCGATCTCGACGAGATGGCGAATCGCCTGGCGAATGGCCTCCGCGCCCTGGGTGTCCAGCGCGGGGATCGCGTGTCCCTTTACCTGCCCAACATCCCGGCGTTCCCGTTGGCGTACCTGGCGACTCTCAGAGTGGGTGCAGTTGCGGTATCCATCAACTCCCTCTTCAAGACCGACGAGGTGCGCTACATCGTGAACGACTCAGGCTCGGGTGCGCTCTTCACTACGGCCGACCTGTACCCGCAGATCGACCGGGCCGGGATGCCGGGCCTTAGGTCGCTCATCATCGGCGAGGGACAGGTGGGCGGCGAGATTCAGATGGACGACCTGATAGTGAAGGGTGCGCCTGAATTCAAAGCCGAAGACATGGAACGCGACGACACGGCGGCGTTGCTCTACACCTCGGGCACGACCGGGAATCCCAAAGGCGTGATCCTGACCCACGCCAATGTCGTCTCCAACATCTATGCTACCAATCATCACGCCGGGATGCGCCCCGACGACCGGCTCATGCTGTTCCTGCCTCTGTTCCACTGTTTTGGGCAGAACTTCATCATGAATTCGGCTTTTAACACCGGCGCCACTCTGATCATGCAGCGCCGCTTCGATGTGGAGCGCACCCTTGACTCCATCCAGCGCGACCAGGCGACGATGTTCTTCGCCGTGCCGACGATCTACATTTACCTGCTCAATAACCCCAATCACGGCTTCGACCTGTCGTCGATCCGCTATTGGTTCACGGCCGCAGCGGCGATGCCTCACGAGATCGCTGTGCAATGGCAAGACCAGATGGAGAGGCCGATCAACGAAGGCTACGGCTTAACTGAGTGCTCACCCTTCGCTTCGTACAACCACGATTTCCGCTACAAGCCAGGCAGCGTCGGCACGCCCATCGAGAACGTCGACATGAAAATCTTTGATGAGGACGACCAGGAAGTGCCCGTGGGACAGTTGGGCGAAATCGTCATACGCGGGCCGAACGTGATGAAGGGCTATTTCGGCAAGGAGAAGGATACCGCGGCGGCGTTGCGCAACGGCTGGCTCCACTCGGGCGATATCGGCTTCATGGACGACGAGGGCTATTTCCATATCGCTGATCGAGTGAAAGATATGATTAACGCTGCCGGGTTTAAAATCTACCCGGTGGAAGTGGAGAACGTGCTCTACCAGCACCCGGCGATTCACGAAGCCGCCGTCTATGGCGTGCCTGATCCCATTAAGGGCGAGGCCGTCGAGGCGGCCATCGTGCTGCGGCCCGGCGCGCAGGCCACGTCTGAGGAGATCATTGAGTTCTGTCGCAGCCGGATCGCCGTATTCAAAGCGCCGCGAGCTGTGCACTTCGTGCCGCAATTGCCGAAGAGTGCGACGGGGAAGATTTTGAAGCGGATTCTGCGGGATCAGGCAATGAAGCCATAAGTTCGTAGTGGGCGCTTCAGCGCCTGAATGAGGCGCTAAAGCGCCCACTACGAACCTGAGTGAGGTCAAGAGGGACAGAGGATCATGGCAGATCAAGTTGTTTACCACAACTACATCGGCGGCGAGTGGGTCAACTCGCGCTCCGGAAACCTCGTAGACATACACAACCCGGCCACCGGCGAAGTGCTCCATCGTGCCCAGGAATCGACAGCCGAAGACATGCGGCAGGCCATCGACGCGGCCAACCATGCGTTTGAGAACACGGCCTGGCGCGAGGATGGCGGCCTGCGGACCAGGGCGCTTTACAAGCTGGTCGCGGGGCTGCGCGAGGCCGGGCCGACATTAACTAAACTGCTCGTCGACGAGGCGGGCAAGATCTTCCCGGTCGCACGCGGTGAGGCAGCAATGACGGCGGATACAACTGAGGTCTTCGCCGGGCTGGCACGCTGGATCGACGGCCGATCGATGACGCCCACGCCAGACTCGTTGAGCATTCTACTGCGCGAGCCAGTCGGGGTGGTCGGGGTGATTGTGCCGTGGAACATGCCGCTGGCGTTGATGATTCGAGCCGTGGCGCCAGCTTTGGCGGCGGGCTGTGCCGTCGTCATCAAGCCGGCAGAGTACACGTCCGGCGTGACCGCTGAGTTTATGAAAGTTGTCGCCGGAATTGAGGAGATTCCGAATGGCATCGTCAATCTGGTCACGGGCAAAGGTGAGACGGTGGGCGCGGAGTTGGCGGGGAGCGACCGGGTGGACATGGTGGCTTTTACCGGTGGCACCGACACGGGCAAGCAGATCATGCGCCTGGCGGCCAACAACCTGAAGAAGGTGTCGCTGGAACTGGGCGGCAAATCTCCCAACATCGTCTTCGCCGACGCGGACTTCGACCGGGCAATTAAGGGTGCCATCAACGGTGCGGCGTTCTGGAACGCTGGCCAGGTGTGCACCGCCGGCTCCCGCGTGCTGGTCCAGGCGGACGTGTACGACCAGTTCGTCAGCCGGGTCAAGGAAACGGTGCCCAAGATGCGCGTCGGCTATGGGGGCGAGAAGGGCGTGGCAGTTGGGCCGGTGATCTCCGAGAGCCAGATGAAACGGGTGTTGGACTATATCGACCTGGGGAAGCAGGAAGCGCACCTCCTGGTCGGTGGGCAGCGCTTAACTGAAGGGCCGTTGGCAAAAGGCTACTTCGTCGCGCCGACGGTATTTGCGGACGTGTCGCCCGAGGCGCGTATCGCCCAGGAGGAAATCTTCGGGCCGGTGCTGACCGTGCTCAGGTTTCAGGACGCCGAGGATGCGGCGCGCATCGCGAACAATTCCATCTATGGCCTGGTAGCCGCCGTGTGGACCAGGGACATTACCCAGGCGCTGACGTTGGCCAAAAAGGTGCGCACCGGCACCGTTTGGGTCAATACCTACGGCAAGCTGTTCCAGAACACCGAGTTCGGCGGCTACAAGCAAAGCGGCCTGGGCCGAAACTATGGTTGGGAAGGGCTGCTTGAGTTCACCGAATTAAAGCACATCCACATTCAGCTCGGTGCCGAGTAACACATGTTTCGAGTTTCGGGTTTCGGGTTGCGCGTTGAAACTCGAAACCCGAAACTTCGGACAAGGAGGAGTATCATGGCCGATCCAGTCGTGACCGTTAGCCGGGAGGGAAGCATTGGCTTCCTGACGCTCAACCGGCCGCCGGCAAACAGCTACGAATTGACCTTTATGCAAGATCTCAATGCCGCTATCGACCAGGTCCGCGCCGACGATGCGATTAAAGTCGTCGTGGTACGGAGCGCGTTGGAAAAGTTCTTCTCGGCTGGGGCCGACATCAAGGCGTTCCTGGAGAACACGCCTGAGGGCAATGCGGCCATGGTCCGTTATGGCCACGAGACGTTGGACAAAATCGGCCGGACGCCTAAGATTTTTATCGCGGCGATTAATGGCCACGCGCTGGGCGGCGGATTGGAGATCGCTTTGGCGTGCGACCTGCGCTTTGCCGGAGATGCGAACTTTTTCCTGGGCCTGCCCGAGGTTACCCTAGGCTTGCTGCCCGGCAACGGCGGTACCCAACGGCTACCGCGTCTCATCGGCAAGACAAAGGCGCTGGACATGATGATTACCGGCAGGCGGGTTGGCCCACAGGAGGCGCTGCAGCTTGGCATTGTCGATCGGGTATTCCCGCAAGCGGAACTCATGGCGGAGACGGTAAAATATGCCGAGGGCCTGGCGCAGGGGGCCACATTCGCCATTGGGTTGATCAAGATGGCCGTCAACGAAGGCCTTGAGTCGCCGTTGAGTATCGGCCTGGCTATTGAGCGTGAGGGGATCAACCAGTTGTTCAAGAGCGAGGATGCACGCGAGGGATTCAGCGCGTTTGTGGAGAAGCGGAAGGCGGTATTTAAAGGGAAATGAGTGACAAGGTGACAAGGTGACAAGGTGACACGGCAAGTGGGCGATGAGGTCATGAAGGTCATTGAGATGAAACTCGGAGAGCCACGATACGGTGATAAGGCACGGGCTCCAATTGTCAGGTCACCTTGTCACCTTGTCACCTTGTCAGTAGTTCGAGGAGTGCGAGATGGCTGCGGTTAGCGAAGAGAGCTTGAAGGAACGGATTGCGAGTGGTTACCTGGTCGAAACGCCTGAGCAGATGACGGACCAGTATAAGGCGGACCTGGTCCGGATTTTGACGGTATCGGCGGATACGGAGTTAGTCAGCGCGCCGGCCTATTATCACGCGGCGCAGAAAGCGCCGTCACTCAATTCCTTTGTGTCAGCCCTGGCGATCATTCAGGACGAGATGGGGCATGCCCATATCGCCTACCGGTTGCTGGAAGACCTGGGCGTCAAAAAGGAGCAACTTATTTACGAGCGGGAGCCGAGCCAGTTCAAGTACCCTTACGCCTTTGACGTGCCGTTGGAGACATGGGAGGAACTGGTCGTCGCCAACGCCTTCTATGACCGGGCGGGCTTCGTTTTGCTCGGCGACGTGTTCCGGCACACCAGCTACGGGCCGTGGAAGCGCGCCCTGGTCAAAGTCGACAAAGAAGAGAACTTCCACCTGCGCCACGGCGAGCACTGGATGCGGCGCATCGTGCAGGAGCCCGGCGGGCGAGAGCGGCTGCAGCAGGCCGTCGATTGGATGTTCCTGCTGACCGTCGAGTGGTTCGGCCTGCCGGACGATTTGAAAAAGCACACCGGCCAGTTGAGCTATGGGCTAAAGGGTTCCAGCAACGACACCTTACGCCAGACCTGGCTGCGCACCGCCGTCCCGTTGTGTGAAGAACTGGGCCTCAAGGTCCCGGCTCGCTACGACGCTGAAACCGACAAGTACGCCGTCACCTGCCCCTTCCCGGCGGAGTTCGAGGCGAAGAATCGGCGCTGGCTATTGGAGAAAGGGCCAGTCACCTGGGACGATGTGTTGCGGCGCTGGAAGCAGCGCGGGCCAAAGAATGAGGAGTTCGTCGAGCGGATCCAGCGGGGGTATCGGGAATTGAAAATGTTGAACGGTGAACGTTGAACGCTGGAACGTTCAACTGTTAATGAGGAGTGACGAGATGGCGCCCGGCATTGAAGCTAACCAGGTCTACGAAGTCTTCGCACGGGCCAGGTACGAAGACCCGCTCCGCCACGTCGGCAGCGTCACTGCGCCTGACGACGAGCTGGCCCAGGTGTACGCCAAAAGCGTCTACGACGAGTGGCAGTGGATTGAGATGATCATTGTGCCGCGGAGGGCGGTGATTCGGGTGGTGCAGCCGGCGTGAAACCGTTACACGTTGAACGTTCAACGTTCAACGTGTAACGTGTAACGTGTAACGTGTAACGTGTAACGTGTAACGTGTAACGATTGAACGGGAGCTATCGTTGAATGACGCAGGACGCGGTCACAGATCCCAAGCATTTTTCCCCCGAGACCCGGCAGGCCCTTGCTAACTTCTTGCTGTCCCTGGCAGACAACAAGCGCTTCATCGGGATGCGCTATGCTGAATGGTGTGACGGAGGGCCGACCCTGGAGGCGGCAGTCGCTGCATCGGCGATGGCCCAGGACGAGTTGGGGCACGCACGGGCGCTGCTGCCGCTGCTGCGGGAGTTCCCCGAGCTTCCGCCGGAGTTGCAAAGCGAGGATCGCACTGTATACCACCATGTTGCTTTCCTCGATCAGCCATTTAGCGGCTGGCCGGCTTTCGTCGCGGTGAATGCCCTGTTCGACCGGGCGCTGACTCTCATCTTCGAGGCGGCGACGGCGTCGCGGTATTTGCCGCTGCAACAGCGCGCGCGGAAGATTCTGGACGAGGAGAAATTCCATGGCCTGCACGGGGAAGGCTGGTTCCGGCGGTTGGCGCGAGCTGGCGGGTCATCACACGCCGCCTTGCAAAAAGCCGTGTCGAACGTATGGCTCGAAACGCTCTGTTGGTATGGCCCGGATGAAGGTGATGTACAGAGGTTGGTGATCGATGAGATCCTATCCATTGGTCCAGGCAAGTTACGGCGGCGCTTCCTGGAGCGCGTGCAACCTGTTTTGCGAGAGACAGGCATCGTTGTACCGAGTAGCGACCGGCTATCGTGGGAACGGTGGGACCCGGTGGCACGGCGGTTGAATGAGCGGAAAGTCGGCTAGATGGACGTGGATCGTCCGGTAATGGAGGACGTTGAGGGCGATGAGCCGGAGGTGGTGTGTCCGTTCTGTGGCTCAGAGGACACAGAATTCTTCTCGCTGTTTGGCTCGGTGCTGATGACCTCGCAGTATTACTGCCGGAATTGCAGGACGGTGTTCGATAGGGTGAAATGGCAAGCTACAAGGATCGAGCCTATGTCCCGCCTACCTACTTTCAAAACGTTGTTGTACGACTTGCAAGACGGCATCGCCACCGTCGCGCTCAACCGGCCCGAGGTGCGGAACGCCATCAATGATGAGATGCGCTATGAATTTCGCACCCTGAGCGATCTGCTCACGACCAACAAGGCCATCGAAGTGGTGATCATTACAGGCACGGGCGATGAGGCCTTCTCCGCCGGGGGCGACATCGGCCTGTTCGAGCAGGACTGGCACACGCCCGCCTTCCGCGCCCACATGCGGATTATGACCGACTTTTTCGATGACCTGGAGGCCCTGGAAAAGCCGGTGATCGCCGCCATCAATGGCCTGGCGGCCGGCGCCGGCCTGCAACTGACGCTGTCTTGCGACCTGCGCCTGGCCTCGGACCGCGCCCGGTTCGGTTTCCGCGAGGGTTTTCTAGGGCTCATCCCGGCAGTCGGCGGGCTGTCGCGCCTGGTCAAGCTGATCGGTTATGGCAAGGCAAAGGAGTTTATCTTCAGCGGTGACTTCATCTCAGCCGAGGAGGCTGAGCGGATGGGCCTGGTCAACCGGGTGGTGCCACACGACGAGCTACTGCCGCACGCGCGCGCGCTCGCGCAAAAGTTGCAGGAACGTGCGCCTCAGGCGCTGGGCCTGGCCAAACGCGCCCTCTGGGCCTGCGTCAACAGCGACCTGGACACGGGCCGGGTGATCGAGAGCCTGGCGCTAAGTATTCTGCTTAAGACCGAGGATCACCGGGAAGGGGTGCGTGCGTTCCGTGAGAAACGCCCGCCGCGATTCCGGGGAGAATGACCAATGACTAATGACCAAATCCCAAATCTCAAATCCCAAATCCCAAATCTCAAATCCCAAATCCCAAATCTCAAATCCCAAATCTCAAATCTCAAATCCCAAATCCCAAATCCCAATGACCAACTTTCTTGGGATTTGGGATTTGGGATTTGGGATTTGGTTATGACGATGCAGGAAGCCGTCACTCGTTTTGTGCCAGATGGCGCCTCGGTCGTGCTTGGCGCGCCGCTGGAATCGCTGATCCCTTTCTCAGCCGGCCACGAAATCATCCGCCAGGGCAAACGCGATCTGACCCTGGTCGGCCCTATATCGGATATGCTGTTCGACCAGATCATCGGGGCGGGTTGTGCGCGGCGGGTGATCGCGGCCTGGGTGGGCAATGTCAGCGCCGGGCTGGGCCACAACTACCGGCGCGCGGTTGAGCAGGGCATCCCGCACCCCATCGAGGTCGAAGATCATAGCAACTTCACCATCGCCCTGGCGCTGCTGGCCGGCGGCCTGGGTGCACCCTACATCCCGACCTATACTCTGCTGGGGACCGACCTGCTGCGCACCAATCCGACGTTCAAAGAGAGCACCTCGCCCTTCAGCGGCGAGAAGGTGCTCCTGGTGCCGGCCCTCCAGCCCGACGTTGCTATCCTCCAGGTCCAGCGCTCGGATCCAGAAGGCAACGCCCATTGTTGGGGCAATCTGGGGATCAGTGAAGAGGCGGCATTGGCGAGCAAGGGCACGATCCTGGTTGCCGAGGAGATCGTCTCGCGCGAGGTGATCCTGAGCGACCCGAACCGGGTGCTGGCGCCGAAGTTCAAGGTGCTGGCGGTGGTACACGAGCCGGGCGGCGCGCACCCGTCACCGGTGCAAGGGTATTACAATCGCGATCACGAGGCGTACCACGAGTATCATCGTGAGAGCCGGACGGTGGAGGGTTACCGGGCGTGGCTCGAGCAGTGGGTGTTGGGGGTCCGGGATCGAGCTGAGTACCTGGGACGCCTGGGGGAGGACCGCTGGCGGGGTTTGAAGGTGAAGGAGTCACGGTATGCAGCGCCGGTGGATTATGGGTATTAGGTGTGTGCACGTAAGTTGCATATGAAGACACTGGAAATGGCCAAGGCAACCGCTCCTCTCGCAGAATATGCGCGGGAAGTGAGCAAAGAGCCAGTGATTCTGACCGTTGATGGGAAACCTGTCGCCGCGCTGGTGCAGATTGAAAACGCCGACTTGGAAACAGTGACACTCAGTACCCATCCCCAGTTTCTTGCTTTAATCGAGCGGTCACGGACGCGGCAGAAAGCGGAAGGGGGAATCTCTAGCACAGAGATGCGCCGTCGGTTGGGATTGGAACAGTGAAATCTCGGAAAGGTGTGCTCTCCGGACTGGGCGCAGAAGATGTAGTACTTCCTGGAGGAGCAGGGTTGGCAGAAGTCACAGAACAGGAATAATGCAGTACAACGAAATCCTCCGAAAACTGGAATCCCTCGCTGACCCAAGAGCCGTCGAGGGCATGGCACGGTTTGGGATTAGCCCCACCAATACTTTCGGGGTATCCATCCCAAACCTGAGAGACATCGCCAAAGAAACGGGAAAGAATCATATCCTGGCCCAGGAACTATGGGCGTCTGGCATTCACGAAGCCCGGATACTGGCCAGCATGATCGACGATCCCAGATTGGTCACCGAGGAACAAATGGAAGATTGGGTGAAGGACTTCGACTCCTGGGATGTCTGCGATCAGGTTTGTAGTAATCTTTTCGACAAGACTGCGTTCGCCTATCAAAAAGCGGTTGAGTGGAGTGAGAGGAGCGAGGAGTTTGTCAAACGGGCAGGCTTTGTTTTGATGGCTGCGTTAGCCGTTCACGACAAGCAGGCAACAGACGAGGAGTTCTTGAGGTTTCTGGCTATTATCGAGCGACGGTCCACCGATGATAGAAACTTTGTAAAGAAAGCAGTGAATTGGGCATTGCGCGGGATTGGGAAGCGTAATCTCAAGTTGAATAAAGCGGCGATTGAAACCGCAAGAGAGATACAGAAGATAGATTCAAGAAGTGCAAAGTGGGTTGCTTCGGATGCACTCCGGGAATTGACCAGTGAAGCTGTTCAACACAGATTACAGTCAACCAGGATTGCCGTTCGGCGTAGGCGGAAAGCCAACGCCTGAATAACATAAAGAAAAAAGGAGTTGAGCCATGAAGACAGTCAAGGACCTTTTGCGAGTCAAAGGGTATGACATCTGGTCCATCGCACCAGATGCCACGGTGTACGAGGCACTCCAACTAATGGCCGCCAAGAATATCGGTGCCGTACTGGTTATGAATGCCGACGATCTGGTGGGTATCATGTCGGAGCGGGATTACGCCAGAAAGGTCGTCCTCAAAGGAAAATCGTCCAAGGACACACCCGTCCGGGAGATCATGACCGACAGAGTGATTTGTGTACGGGCTGACCAGACTGCCGAAGAGTGCATGGCGGTGATGACCAATAAGCGTGTGCGACATTTGCCCGTGCTCGAGGGCGACGAGTTGATCGGCGTGATCTCGATTGGGGACGTGGTCAAAGCGATCATCTCTGATCAGGAGTTCATGATCGAGCAACTCGAAACCTATATCACTGGGAGCCCATTGCGAAAGCGGACATAGCTCAAGAGGAGGATGGCCAGGGCGATTGGTGGAAACCACGCCCTGGCTCAACAACTCTGGGCGTTCGGCATCCACAAGGCGCGCATCCTCGCTGGCTTTGTCGATTATCCAAAGCTGGTCAGCGAAGATCAAGCCCGGCGATTCTACGTAGGTTGCCATGATGAAGACCGTGGGCCTGGCTGGCCTGTTTACAATATTTCCCACTTTGCTGGTATATGTTCTTTTAACCAGGTATAAATTCCTGAAAAGTGGACTTCTGAAGACATCTATTGCCTGGTTTCTTGGACAATATCTCTCGACAATCATTATTTTCGTCTTAGCCATTTTTCTGAGTGTCATTACAACTTCGGTCTTATACAAGGCGTCGCTGGCATATCTGATGTTCCTCAGTCCAGGCCTGATCTGGTTTCGCCATGAGCTCAAGCAACTCATCACACAACTTAGACAAATAGAGTTAAATCGCTCTTTTTGGGGAGCGGTGGCTGCGGTCTTGCTTTCTTTTACTTTTTCCTTCTTCCTGTTCAACCCCCAGCTCGCCCAGGTCGAGGGCAAGATTTACACAAGCCCGGTCTATTGGGACTTCCGGTGGCACATGCCACTCGTTCAGAGTTTTGTCTATGGCGATAACTTCCCACCCGAAAACGAATCGTTTTCCGGTGTGCCTCACACCTATCATTACTTTTGGGCGATACTCGTCTCTATCTACTCCTCGCTCGGCTTAGAGCTTGTAGGCGCTGTAAATTATGTCAGCATTCTCACCTTCTCCTTTCTTTTGGTCATGCTCTTTGGGTTCTCAAAGGAAGTGTTCAACTCCTATGGGATCGGGTTTCTTTCTGCCTTGTTGGTCATTACCACCGGCAGCCTGCGCTTTCTGCATGATTTTGCAGGAAGAAGTAACAAAGCATTACCCCAGATAGCTAATGAAATCTTACATAATACTCAAAATCCTTATGCCTTTTCTTTTGTGCAGGGCAATAAGTTTGGCTACAACGGCACGATGTTTAATCTGTTCTACTTCGTGGCCGAGCGACAAATGATATTTGCCGTTGTCTTTCTGCTTTTTGTCCTGGTTGTCTTGTACTACCGCAAAGAGTTGACCTATCGAACTTGCTTCCTGGCTGGAGTGCTGATGGGGTTGTTCTTCATGTGGCATCTCTTTGTAACAATTATGATTGGCGGTGCTCTCTTCTGCCTGGTTCTCGCAAAACGCGACAGGAAATCGTTATTACTACTGGTCGGCTTCGGAGTTGTCTTTGTTGCCCATTATCTATACTTTAGAGCCATGATGAGCTCGGATTGGTTCTACCCCGATGTCAAAGATTTTCCCAAAACAAACTTCAATTTTCCTACGATGGACAAGGAATACCCGTTTTCCTTGCAAAACGTGCTGGGCTATTATGTT
>JBBITV010000048.1:0-14350 GCA_037440585.1 Chloroflexota bacterium | reverse complement strand
AGCAATGTGAAGACAACGCGGATGCCCACCTGAAACGCAGCATTATGGGGCGGGAAGTGGTCGTGGCCATCACCGGCGGCAAATTGGACTTCGGCCCGTGGGAGCAGATCTTCTACGGCGAGTTTGATGGGCAACGAAGAAAGCGCGTTCTGGTCAAAATCATCGGGGAATAAGAAAGGCGCTCATGAAAGCCCAACACATCATCTACACCTGGGACTACCACCACGGCCAGGCTACCCGGGTCATCGTCGGCGGCTTGCCGCCCCTGCGTGGCGCGACGATGGCCGAAAAGCAGGCCTGTTTTATCGAACACTGTGACCACATTCGCACCAGCATGATGCAGGAGCCGCGCGGCCATAAGAACATGCTCGGCGCGGTCTTGACGGACCCGGTCACCCCGGACGGCGACATCGGGATGCTGTTTCTCAGCCCCCAGGGCTACTTTGAGATGTGTGGCGATAGCACCTTCAGCGCCGCGGCGGCCTTGATCGACTCCGGTATGTTTCCCTACCAGGACCCGGACGGCGAAATGTCGCTCAAGATCGATACGGTAGCCGGGCGGGTAAATGTGCATGTCAAGCTGAAGAGCGGCGAGCCGGTCGCGATCACCTTCGACAACGTGGCCTCTTACGACCTGGGCACGCAACCCATTGACGTGGTGGGGATCGGCCCGGTTGAAGCGATGCTGGGCTACGGCGGGTTGCTGTACGCATTCGTGGAGGCACGGGCGCTAGGCATCGCGTCGCTCCTGCACCTGAACCGCGATGAGCTGCTCGACATCGGGACGCGGGTGTGGCAGTCGGCGCGGGCGCAGACGAGCCTGCCGTCGTACATCGGCAGGGACCGGATTGGCGAGCCGCGCCCGGTGGATCTGATTACCCTCTGGGAACCGCTGCCAGGCGAACGGGGCGCGCGGGTGGCCAACTTCTACGCGCCGAATACGACCGGGCGCACGCCGTCCGGCACCGGGCTGTCCGCGCGGGTGGCGATTGAGGTGACAGCCGGACGGCTCAGGGAGGGCGAAACGTTTGTCCACGAAAGCCTGCTGGGGTTGCGTTTCCTGGCACGGCCAGTCCAGACTGGCGTGATGCGTGCGGATGGCGGAGCGCCGGGTGTCATACCGGCCATTACGGCGCGCTCCTTTTTGATGGGCACCGCCCAGTGGGTGCTACACGCAGAAGACCCTTTCCGCTACGGCTTCGTTTTTTGAGCCGCGCCAGCGCAGGAAGTGTCGAGCACCACACTCAATCGATCTTTTGACCCTCTCATCAATAAGAGACCAGAATCTCTGGACTCTACCAACAGAACGCTAGTCAGTGGATTTCCGTCCGCATGGTGGGCAACCCTGGTTGGCAGACCAACAAGCCGGATCCCGTCCTGGAGGTGTATGATTCACGTGGGTCGCGTATCGGTTACAATGATGACGGCGCCTTCGTCACCAATGCGAGCAGCATCTACTATCGTGACTCCTTCTTGTCTGTTCGGCTCCCATCGGCAGATACGTATAAGATTGTCGCTCGTATGTTCGGATCAAGTACCGGGCCGTACGCCATGCGGCTGGAATCTGGTCGCGAGGCGGCGCCTGGGGACCTCAACCGTGACTGCACGGTTGGCGAGGCTGACTATTCGATCTTGAGGTCCAGAATGGGTTCTGGGAACCCTGATGCTGATTTGCAATTAGACGGGACGGTCAACTCGGTAGACTATTCTATTTTGCAGGGAAACTGGGGGCGGGGATGTACTGCAGCGGCTACCGGCCCGGACCCGCAAAAGGTCCCAGAAACTAAGCCCGTGGGGTCAGAATCAGAACCGCCTCCGCCCCCATAAATCCTGGCAAGGATTAGGATACCGGCAAACTCTGCGTCTCTGCGGTGGAGGATTGAATTTGTTGGTCAATCGGGATAATCACTACAAGTTCTAACCAACAGACGGGCCAGGCCGTTGCGGTCATGGCCCGTCCGGCTTTGATCTGCTCAAGCCCATCCCTACCCCCGCCAGCTCCTCAAACTTCTCCGCCACCACCGCCACCTGCGTTGGGCTGAGCACACTGCGCGTCATGGGGAAGAGAATAAGGCGGCGCTACAGCAGATCATATTGCAGCAACAGGTCTTCTACCCTGGCCAGGAATGTCAGCAGTGGCTTGGGTCCCAGTCCCGTTGGCAACGGCTCGTGTCTGTCTGGGGCGTCATAGGGGTGCACATGCCATTCGCCACCCTCTCGATCGATCCCAAAGATACGACGCCCGCCCTCAATCAGCGCGAAGTATAAAGCGCCCGACCATGTGCCCAAGAATGCGTGTACAACTAGATCGGGGCGAATATGCATACGCAGCGAGAGGGTGAGGTCCGTGCGTTCCGTCTCCTCCAGTGACTGCACGAACCACACCCTCTCCAGTGCTTCCTCTGCCTCCAGTCGGAGGTCAGTCGGGCTGTACACCTTCTGCTTCCCGTAACTCCTGCAGCTTGCGTTCCATCGTTCTCATCCCACCCATAGCCGTCTCCCAATCCATAGCATCAGTCTCCACGTCCCAGCTATATCCCTTTTGTTGGGCCACCCGGCGGGCTACGAACTCCTCAAAAGTCATCCCATATTTCTGGGTCAGGATACGGTCCAGGCGGCGATAGCGCCCAAGACGACGTAGATATTCTGCTTCAAGCAGGAAGCGAACTTTTGTATCCAAATCTTGCTCGCCCAGTAATGGCTCTTCCAGGAACTGTTGGGTGCGTTCCAGCAGCCTCGCTTCACTCATCGGGGTTACCTCCCAGGTCCACAACGAACTCATCTAACGTGATTGTACCATACCTCCCCACCAGCAGCAAATACACCCACCGCTCGATCCTATCCAGCCTCCGCCAACTCCGCAAACTTCTCCGCCACCACCGCCATCTGCGTCGGGCTGAGCATGCTGCGCGCCATTGGGAAGAGGATGTTGTTCTCTTTGGAAATGTGTTCGGATAATAGATCGACGATATCCAGGGCGGTGGAGACCAACTTTCGGCGAGAACTGTCCGTCTGTGGGCCGGCCAGTAATTCTTCCAGGTGATCCTCCAGGGTCCACAATTGGCGGTGCTCGGCCAACATGACATCCACCGGACCGTACGGGATCGCGCTCCGCAACTGTGGGAACAGGGCCGTCTCCTCTTTCTCATTATGCTGGCGAATTTCCCCATTGATAAATGCGGCCGACTCTTTGAGTTCGCTGACGACCTCGGGCGACCAACCATTTGCTTTCAGCTTGTGCGCGGCATCCGACATCCGCTGTAGTGCTGCCAGGCCTTCGTCGTGTTCAGCGTATAGTATAGCAATCGGATCCAGAATGGGCATTGAACATCTCCTTTGCTCGCAGTTTTCTCCATTGTACCGTATTTAACCCCTGGAGAACATGATCCAGGTCAAACAATAATCGAATCTTGACAGATTTGCCGGAGAAGCCTATAAGTTAATAATAGCAAATGAACAAGCGACACCATGTGAGGATATCATGAGTGATTTCTCAATTCATCCCGATACCCGCATCGGGTCTATCCATCTAATCGTATCTAACCTGGACCGCGCCCTGCAATTCTACGGCGACGTACTTGGCTTCCGGTTGCTCCATCGTCGGGATAACACGGGGGTACTTACGGCTGATGGTAAAATTCCCTTGCTCGTGCTCACGGGCAACCCAGATGCCCGGCCTAAACCGCGGCGCACCACGGGCCTCTACCACTCCGCCATTTTAGTCCCCACTCGCCTGGACCTTGCCCGCTCGCTGCGCCGCCTGGCGGAGACGCGCTACCCGCTCGGCGGAGCGTCCGACCACCTGGTCAGCGAGGCGCTCTACCTTACCGATCCCGACGGCAATGGCATCGAAATCTATGCCGACCGCCCTCGCAATGTCTGGACGATGAATAATGGACAGGTACAAATGTCCACCGAGCCGTTGGACATCGACGGCTTGATGGGAGAGCTTTTGCAGGACCCGCGCCCCTGGACTGGCCTGTCCCCGCAGACTCGTATCGGCCATGTGCACCTGCAGGTATCCGATCTTAGCCAGGCGGAAGCCTTCTACGTTGATCTGTTGGGCTTTCAGGTGACGCAACGCAATTATCCGGGGGCCTTGTTCGTTTCCGCCGGTGGGTATCATCACCATCTTGGGCTGAACGTCTGGGCGGGCGCTGGGGCTCTGCCGCCCCCGCCGGATGCTGTGGGGCTGCGCTATTTTGAGCTTTGCCTGCCGGACCGGGCGGAGTTAGAACGCATTGTCGAGCGAGTGCAATCCGCCTCAATGACAGTGAAGCCGGACGGAACTGCTTTTCTCTTACACGATCCTTCGCGCAATGGTATCCGGTTATCCGCAAATTAATTTACAGAGAATGGAGAGACGATGTCTTCGGCAACACATTCAGAGCATACTTTATTAGCCCTTTTTGCCCATCCCGATGATGAGGCTTTTGGCACAGGTGGCATGTTGGCACATTATGCGGCCAAAGGAGTTCGCGTGGACCTGGTCTGTGCCACGCGTGGTGAAGTCGGTGAAATTTCCGATCCAGACTTAGCCACCCCTGAAACCTTGGGTGATGTGCGTGAAAATGAGCTGAGTTGTGCTGCCCAGATGCTCGGCTTGGCCGAAGTTATTTTCCTGGGCTATCGCGATTCGGGCATGGCCGGGTCCCCTGAAAACGATGACCCCCGTGCTTTCATCAAAGTGCCTGCCGAGGTGGTAGTCCCAAGACTGGTGGGGATCATACGGCGTTTGCGGCCGCAGGTCGTCGTCACCTTTGAGCCCAACGGCGGCTACGGCCATCCCGATCACATCGCCATTCACCGCCACACCGTAGCTGCGTTTCACGCCGCCGCCGACCCGGCCTGTTACCCCGAGCAGGGATCGCCCTGGCAACCGGCTCGCCTTTTTTACACCGCCTTTCCCCGGTCCTTTTTCCTGAAGATGCTCCAGCAAATGAAGGCTTTGGGCATGGACACCAGCGATTTCACCCGCTGGGAAGAAAGAGGGGCTGTGGGCTGGCCGGACGAACAAGTCCACGTGATCCTCGACGTGGCGCGCCACATCGAGGCCAAGTGGGAGGCGTTGAACTGCCATCGCACCCAGTTCGGCCCAAACAATCTCTTTCGGCGCGTGCCGGAAGCGATTATTAAAGAACTGATGAGCCGGGAGTACTATGCCCTGGCCTGGCCGGAGCCAGCACCCGGCTTGCAACTGCATGATCTGTTCGCCGGACTGTAAAGGGGGATTCAGGTGAACTTAGAAACTCGCTTCCGGAGGGCTTGCTTTTTGCTCCGAAGTGCTTTATAATATTCGCGACCATATCTATTGAGGAAAAGTATGCAGAATTCTTTGGACCTTTCAGTAGCGCCGCGGGGTGGCACCCCTGTGTCCCCCGGGGCACACCCCATGGCCGAGTGGCTGGCGGCCGACTCAGATTACCGCGAATTCCGTAGAGGCGACATTGTCGACGGCACCATCGTATCCATCGCGCCGGGCGAAATCTTGGTGGACATCGGCGGTAAAACGGAAGCGCTTGTATCCGACCGGGAGGTCGAGAAGATGGACCCTGGAGTACTGCAATCGTTGCAGGTCGGAGCGCCCGTGCGGGCCGTCATCCTCAATCCCGAAGACAAGAACGGCAATGTCGTACTCTCCCTGTCCCAGGCAGAGTTGGATCGGGATTGGGACCAGGCGGAAAAGATGATGGCTTCCGGCGCGGTCTTCGAGGCCCCCATCACCAATCACAACAAGGGTGGGGTGATAGTGACCCTTGGTAAGGTGCGTGGCTTTGTGCCAGCCTCGCAGCTTACGCGCACGCGCCGCAAGAACGCCGGGCCGGCCAACCAGCCCAACTCTTTGGCTCACCTGGTTGGCCAGAAATTGTGGCTCAAGATTATCGAGGTGGACCGCGCCCACAACCGCCTGATCCTCTCTGAAGTGGCAGCCCAACGGCAGCGCAACAAAGAAGAAAAAGAACGCCTGCTCACCGAGCTCAAAGAAGGCGACATTGTTACTGGCGAGGTAATTAGCCTGGCTGACTTTGGCGCGTTCGTTAACCTGGGCGGGGCAGACGGTCTGATTCACCTGTCTGAACTGAGTTGGCGCCGCGTGAACCATCCTAACGAGGTGCTCAAGCTCGGAGATCAAGTCCAGGTGTACGTGTTGAACGTAGACCGAGACCGCGGCGACGGATCGGACTCAGTCTGAAGCGCCTGCAGCCGGAGCCCTGGTCCGTGGTCGATGAACGTTATAAGGTTGGCCAACTGGTCGAGGGTACAATTACCAAGCTGACAAACTTTGGTGCCTTCGCCCGCGTCGACGGAGAGATCGAAGGCTTGATTCACATCTCCGAGTTATCCGACAAGAATATCCAGCACCCAAAGGAAGTGGTGCAGGAAAATCAAACGCTGACGTTGCGCATCGTGCGGATCGATAGTGCTCGGCGGCGTATGGGCTTGAGCCTGAAGCGCGTCGCCGATTCTGCTTTCAGTGAGGATGATGGCGAAACGGCGGCGTTGAACCTGAATGGCACGGCAGACGACTTTGATTCCGCAAAAGGTGACGAGCATTAGCGTATCATGTACCGGGTATTCAGTGATGGCGGTCCTAGCCTGACGGCCGGGTTATGCGATGTCACACTGTTGCATAGGCTCGCAGGCCAGAAAGGAAGCGCGTCATGGCCAATAAGCTAGATGACCGATTTACCGAACGGGCTCGACGTGTCCTGATGTTGGCTCAGGAGGAAGCCAAGCGCCTGAATCATAACTACATTGGGACGGAGCATCTGCTTCTGGGTCTGGTACAGGAACAGACCGGCGTGGCGGCGCGCGTGCTACGCGAATTGGGTGTCAACCCGTACCAGGTCCGGCGTATCGTCGAGGAGACGGTTGGGCGCGGCCAGCGTACCAGCATTGGCCCGACAACCGGCCTCACCCCACGCACGAAACGTGTCATCGAGTTGGCCGTTGATGAGGCCCGCCGGATGGGGCATCATTATATTGGGACAGAGCATCTGCTCTTGGGGTTGATCCGCGAAGGCGATGGCCTGGCGGTCAACGTGTTGAAAGACCTGGGCATCGACCTGGACGTGGTAAGGACGCAGACAACGCGCGCGATCATGCAGAATCCGGGTTATGCGCGCCAGGAGAAATCGAAGAAGAACGTGGCGACACCGCTTATGGACCAATTAGGAATCGACCTGACGCAGCAGGCCCAGGAAGGTAAGTTAGACCCAGTCATAGGACGCCAGAAGGAGATCGAGCGGGTTATTCAGATCCTTTCCCGGCGCACCAAGAACAATCCTGCGCTTATTGGTGAACCCGGAGTGGGCAAAACTGCCATTGTCGAAGGCCTGGCGCAGCGTATTGTCGCTGCTGAGGTGCCTCAGACCCTCCAGAATAAGCGCCTGTTTATGCTCGACGTAGGCTCGCTGGTGGCGGGTACGATTTATCGCGGCCAGTTCGAGGAGCGCATGAAACGGGTTATCGAGGAAGTCAAGAATACTGAGAGCATCCTCTTCATCGACGAAGTGCATATGCTGGTGGGAGCCGGCGCGGCCGGCAGTTCGGTCGACGCGGCGAACATTCTAAAGCCGGCCCTGGCACGTGGCGAGCTTCAATGTATCGGTGCTACAACACTGGACGAATACCGCCGCCATATCGAGAGCGACGCCGCGTTGGAGCGGCGTTTCCAGCCTGTCTTCGTCGATGAACCAAGCATCGATGAGACGATCGAGATCCTCAAAGGCATCCGCAGCCGTTACGAAGCTCACCATAATCTGAAGATCACTGACGAGGCGCTGTACGCCGCCGCGCATCTCAGCGCCCGCTACGTGACAGACCGGTTTTTGCCCGACAAGGCCATTGACCTGATTGACGAGGCGGCGTCGCGCGTGCGGATGTACAAAATCCCGGATACCCCCAGTCTTAAAGAGACCTTCAGCGAACTGAAGCAGATTCAGCAAGAAAAGGAACAGGCGTTCAACACCCAGCGGTATGAGGAGGCGGTTTACCTACGCGACCAGGAGATCCGGCTGCGCGAGCGCATCGAGCAGCTTCGCCTCGGGGCGACAGACCCCAGGTCCGGCGAGGCGATCCTGCAAGTCACCGACGAGGATGTCGCCGAGGTAGTGTCGATGTGGACGGGTGTACCGGTGATGCGCATTGCCGGCGAAGAGTCGGAGCGTCTGCTACAGATGGAGCAGGCGCTGCACGAGCGCATTGTCGGCCAGGAAGAGGCCATCGAGGTGATCGCCAAGGCGGTGCGGCGGGCGCGCGCCGGAATGAAGGACCCACGCCGGCCTATTGGCAGCTTCATCTTTCTCGGCCCAACGGGGGTGGGGAAGACGGAATTGGCCAAAGCCCTGGCCGAGTTCATGTTCGGCAGCGAGGACGCGATGCTGCGCCTGCACATGAGCGAGTTCATGGAACGGCACACCGTGTCGCGGCTGGTGGGCGCGCCGCCCGGCTACGTGGGCTACTATGAGGGTGGCCAATTAACGGAGGCGGTCCGCCGCCGTCCCTACCAGGTCATCCTTCTTGACGAGATCGAGAAGGCGCACCCGGAAGCCTTCAACATGCTCCTCCAGATCATGGAGGATGGCCAACTGTCCGATGCCAAAGGGCGGAAAGTCGATTTCCGCAACACTATCCTGATCATGACCTCGAACATTGGCGTCGAGCAACTCAACAAGCAAATGGCGCTTGGTTTCGCGACCAAAAAGGACGAGGCGGAACTGGCGAAGAGTGAGTACGAGAAAATGAAGGACAAGGTGCTCGGGCTGTTGAAGCGCATATTCCGCCCCGAGTTCCTGAACCGTGTCGACAAGATTGTCGTCTTCCGCGGGCTGACCCGCGAGGAGCTACAGCAGATCGTGGACATCCAGCTCAAGCGGCTGGGACCGCGTCTGAAGGAGCACAACCTCCAGCTCGAGGTGACCCCTGAGGCGAAGGAGTTGATCGCCAAGCAAGGTTGGGAGCCCGATTTCGGCGCGCGACCGCTGCGCCGGGTGATCCAGCAAGTGATCGAAGACCCACTGTCCGAGGGGCTGCTTTCGGGCGAGTTCCGCGAAGGCGATACGGTGGTTGTCGTCATAGAAGAAGAACAGATTCGCCTGCGGGCAAAGGAGCCTGCAGGCGCGGAACCAGGACATGCAGGAGTGCCGGCCTAGCGCCGGCACTTTTGTTTTGGTAACAAGTTGACTTCCCCATCGAAGGCAGGTATAATTCCATAGAACATTTGAGCGTATCGACGAGGAAGGGAAAGAGGACCATGCCGAAAGCCAAAACCGCCTACGTCTGCCAGCAGTGCGGGCATAGCGAAGCCAAATGGGCCGGGCGCTGCCCGGATTGCGGTGCGTGGAATAGCCTGGTTGAGACCATAATCGAGAGTAAGGGCCGGTCTCTGTTCGCCGCCACTGGGCCGCGTAGCCAGCCGCTGCGCCTCTCCGACGTGGGAGTCGACAGCTTGCAGCGGATCGACCTGCCGCTGGCCGAGTTCAGCCGCGTCCTCGGAGGTGGAATCGTTCCCGGGTCGATGGTGCTCATCGGAGGCGATCCCGGGATCGGCAAGAGCACGGTGCTGCTCCAGGTCGCCATCCAAATGTCTCAACAGATAGGTCCGGTGCTCTACGTTTCCGGCGAGGAGTCGGTGCGCCAGATCAAGATGCGCGCCGAGCGCCTGGCTGTCCGCGACGGCGACCTGTATCTCCTGGCCGAAACCCAATTGGGCACAATACTTGAGCATATCAGCCAGCTTAAGCCGCAAATGGTCGTCGTCGATTCGATCCAGGCGGTTTACCTGGAAGAACTGGAGTCGACGGCGGGTAGCGTCAGCCAGGTGCGTGAGTGCGCCAATCGCCTGATGGCCGTCGCCAAGGCCGAGAACGTACCGATGTTTCTGGTGAGCCACGTCACGAAGGCGGGCGCCATCGCCGGGCCGCGCGTGCTCGAGCACATCGTAGATACGGTGTTGTATCTGGAGGGCGAACGATTTCACTCCTATCGACTGCTGCGCGGTGTCAAGAATCGCTTCGGCTCGACCAACGAGGTGGGGGTGTTTGAGATGCGTCCGGAGGGCATGGTCGAGGTCGAGAATCCCTCAGAAGTGTTCCTGGCAGAGCGGCTGACGGCGGTGCCTGGCTCGACGGTGGCGGTGACACTGGAAGGGACCCGGCCACTGCTGGTGGAAGTCCAGGCGTTGACCAGTCACACTAACGCTGCTATCCCGCGCCGGACCGCCAACGGGATCGATTACAACCGGCTATTGTTGCTCATCGCGGTCTTGACCAAGCGCGTCGGATTGAAATTGGACGTGCAGGACGTTTTCGTCAACGTCGTCGGCGGCTTGAAAATCAACGAGCCGGCGGTCGATCTCGGCGTGGCTACGTCTATTGCCTCGAGCGCGCGCGGCGTGCCCGTCGCCGCCGACCTGGCGATCATGGGCGAGATCGGGCTATCCGGTGAGATACGGAGCGTGACGCAGGTTGAAAAGCGGCTAAACGAGGTCCAGAAGCTTGGCTTCAAGCGTTGCTTGCTGCCCAAGCAGGCGCGGCGCGACAAACTGGTGATTGACGGAGTTGAGCTGATCGAGGCGCGGTCGTTGGGGCAGGCACTGGAAGTCGCGTTGGCGCCGGTACAACGTGAAACGTAGAGAAGTACACAGTCTCACGCATCACGTTTTGACAAACCCCCCAAACTGTGATAACATATTCCTGTCATCCATATTATCTATCCAGTTCTCTACGGATCAAGTTCTCCCAGTTGGACTTCGTCCGCAGACTGGGTCTGAACTGCATAGCGCACTCATTTATTTATTTTCTTCATTCTTCCGTCCTTGACTAGTAGCTCTCCGTCGGCCTTGAGTTAGCGAGCGGATAGACCAAAGGATAATTGGGCGACCGGATTTTCGGCCGGGTGCGGTGTAGCCATTTGCCCGGCGCCCTCGTTTTGGTGAGTGTGCTTTCGCAGTACACTTTTTTTATTCTTGTTGCCAACTGGGAACTCGGAGGAATAATCTCATGCGGTGGATCAACTGGTTGCTACGCCTGGTTGGACTTATCATCTTCGGTGCAGTTGGCTGGAATATGGGCGAAACCCTGCAGAACGAGGTCCTTCGCTCTGTGCCAACCCAAATCAGGGATCAGCTTCCGCTCATCCTGGCAGTTCCAATCGGTCTCATAGGCGTAGTCGTGATGCCGGACCTCATCATCCGGCCTTTGACGTGGATCCAGCGTGAGATCAAGCGCGTCCCGATCCAGAGTCTCATCGTTGCAACGATCGGGCTGGCGATCGGGCTGCTGATCTCGGTTCCTATTGCCTATGCTCTCCAGTTGCTCAAACCTCACCCGCTGGGGTACCTGCTGCCGACGGTCGCGGCGGCGGTGTTGGGCTACCTCGGAATGATGGCCGGACTTCTGCGCCAGAAGGACCTGTTTGCCTTGCTCGGCGGCCGGCTCAGCAAGAGCACCGGGTTCGCTCAGAAGAGTGACTACGTCCTCTTGGATACAAGCGTAATTATCGACGGCCGCATCGCCGATGTGAGCCAGACCGGGTTTATCGAAGGGACGATGCTCGTCCCGCGTTTCGTGCTCAACGAGTTGCAGCACATTGCCGATTCCCCAGATACCTTGCGCCGTAACCGTGGCCGTCGTGGCCTGGATATTCTTAACAAGCTCCAGAAGCACTCCAAGCTCCCCATCGAGGTCACCGATATGGACACGGACGATGTGCAGGAAGTAGACACCAAGCTGGTCCACCTGGCGCGCAAGCTCAAGTGTCCAATCATCACGAACGACTACAACTTGAACCGGGTGGCGGCCTTGCAAGACGTTAAGGTCCTCAACATCAACGAGCTGGCCAACGCGGTCAAGACGTTGATCCTGCCGGGTGAGACGCTCCGGGTGCGGATCATCCAGGAAGGCAAAGAACTCGGCCAGGGGGTAGGCTACCTGGACGACGGGACAATGGTAGTGGTCGAGAATGGCCGCCGCTATATGAACAGCACGATGGATGTCACGGTCACGCGCGTTCTCCAGACGGAGAAAGGCCGGATGATGTTTGCCACCCCGAATGGTGGCAGCAAGGGCTAGGATGCAAATGGCATTGAAGATCTACAATACCCTGACGCGGCAAAAAGAGACTTTCGAGCCCTGGCAAGAGGGTCAGGTTAAGATGTACGTATGTGGTCCGACGGTGTACGATAGCGCGCACATCGGCCACGCCATGTCATACCTGATCTTCGACGTCCTCCGGCGCTACCTGGAATTTCGGGGCTACCGGGTGCAATACGTCCAGAATTTCACCGACATTGACGACAAGATCATCCAACGGGCGGACAAGCTGGGCGTGTCCTCAGAGGAGGTCGCTGAGCGCTACAGGCGCGAGTTCCTGGCAGATATGGTGCTGCTCAACGTCAAAGAGGCAACGCATTATCCCCAGGCAACGACCGAAATCCCGACGATCATCGAAATGATCCAGGGGTTAATTGAGAGGGGGCATGCATATCCGGCTGACGGGAATGTCTACTTTCGAGTGAACACTTTTGAGAACTATGGTGAGCTCTCACGACGGTCCACGGACGAGATGCGTGCCGGCGCGGCGGTGGAGGCGAGCGAGCATAAGGAAAACTCGTTGGACTTTGCCCTGTGGAAGGCAGCCAAGCCGGGTGAGCCAAGCTGGCCCAGCCCGTGGGGTGCGGGCCGGCCCGGCTGGCATATCGAGTGCTCGGCGATGATTTACCATCACCTGGGGTTGCAGATCGACATCCACGGCGGTGGCACGGACCTGATCTTTCCGCACCACGAGAACGAAATCGCCCAGTCGGAGGCATTCACCGAGCGCCACCCTTTTGTCAAGTACTGGGTGCATAACGGCCTGCTCCAATTGGGGGAGCAGAAGATGTCGAAGTCACTCGGGAATCTGATTACCATTCGCGATTTCTTACGGATCCATGACGCGGACACATTGCGAATGTTTGTCCTGTCATCCAACTACCGGAAGCCGCTCACCTATACCGAAGAAGCCGTGGAAGCGGCCGAACGTGGCCTGGAGCGAATGCGAGTGGCCCTACGCCCGCCGCGAGCGGACGCTGCTAGTGCGGACGCGGCGTGGCTGACTGAACAAGCAGAGCGGACGCACCAGGCGTTCATTGCTGCCATGGACGACGACTTCAATACTGCTCAAGCCATTGCCCAGCTTTTTGACCTGGTTACTGCCATCAATCGCGCCCGCGACGAGGGTGTAACCGGCGTACCGTTCGAGGCAGCCCAGGCCACTTTGCGTGAGCTGGCCGGCGTGTTGGGCCTACAACTGCAAGTGGAAGACCGCCGGAATGGAATGGAGGTGGCACCTTTCATCGATCTGTTGGTGGAGGTGCGCTCTGATCTGCGCGCGGCCAAACAGTGGGCGCTGGCAGACAAGATCCGCAAGCAGTTGGCGGAGCTAGGAGTGGTGCTGGAAGACTCCCCGACGGGCACCTCCTGGCGCATGGCATAAGTGGACGAGATTGTCTATGGACGCCACCCTGTGCTGGAGGCGCTGCGTGCTGGCGAAAGGGTCAAGCGTATTCTCGTAGCCAGGGGCAGCCGCCTGCAGGGGTCGCTGGCCGACATCCTCGACGCTGCAAAAGCGGGTGGCGTGCCGGTTCGCTGGGTCGAGCGGCAGGAGCTGGACAAGGTGGGGCTGCATCACCAGGGTGTCGCTGCGCAAGTCGAGGGCTACGCCTACGCCAGCCTGGAGGATTGCCTGGCGCGGGCGCGACGCCAGGATGAGCCCGCGCTGTTGCTGGCGCTTGACGCGGTGCAGGATGTTCACAACCTGGGTTCTCTCTTGCGCACGGCCGAGGCTATCGGTGTACACGGCGTCCTCTTGCCGAAACACCGCGCGGCGGGAGTGACTGCGACCGTGCGCAAGGCCTCAGCCGGCGCGGTCGAGCACCTATGCATCGCCCAGGTGACGAATCTAAACCGGGCGCTGGACGACTTGAAAAAAGCTGGCCTATGGATTGTGGGCCTGGACATGGCGGCCGAGCGAGTCTACGATGAGATCGACTGGCGGATGCCGGTTGTGCTGGTGGTGGGCAGCGAGGGCAGGGGTCTGAGCCGATTGACGCGCGAAACGTGTGACCTGCTGGTGCGGCTGCCTATGGGTGGGAAGGTCGACTCGTTGAACGCGGCGGTTGCCGGGTCGATTGTGTTGTACACAGTTTGGCGGATGCGTAACAAGGCATAGGGGTGAGGCCGCCGGAAAGGACCTCTCGGACCAAGACTGTCTTTCCGGCTGCCCCGCTCCCACGGGCGCGCCGCGCGGAAATTTGACAATTCAGGTGAAGGCTGGTATACTTTTATGCCGCATTTCAAGGGGGCGG
>JBBITV010000047.1:0-14393 GCA_037440585.1 Chloroflexota bacterium | reverse complement strand
ACCCACGGCGTCGAACGCGCCCACCGCCGTCACCGAGACCAGCGTCATCAACGCGTAATGGATCAGCCCGGGCGAGAAGCCCAAAGCCACCGTCAGGCCAGGGTCAAAGGTCGCTACTTTCAGTTCTTTGTAGAACAGAGCGATGAAAACCACGTTGAGCAACAGGATCCCGGCCATGATGTAGAAGGCTTGCGGCCCCAGGTCATAGCCTAGAACAACGAACCGGTCAAACGGCGCGAAGGCCAACTCGCCCAACAATACTGCATCCGTATCCAGGTGGACATTGCCTGCGAAGCGAGAGATTAGGATGACGCCCACACTGAACATCGCCGGAAAGACAAGGCCAATAGCAGCGTCCTCCCGCACCCGTTGGGTACGGTTCAGTAACTCTACCAGGCTCACGGTGGCCACGCCCGTCAATGCCGCGGCGACTACTAATAGCGGCGATCCCAGGTCCTCGGTGACGAAGAACGCCAGCACGATCCCGAGTAGAATCGCATGACTGATGGCATCGCTCATCAACGCCATTCGCCGGAGGACCAAAAATACGCCCGGCAGCGCGCAGGCCATGGCCGTTACAGCGGCGATCAGTTGAATCTCGATCTGTGGTGTGCTCATTTACTAAGTCGCTCCGCTTCTTCCTGTCCCTCCGGCGTCAGGGCCCAATCAGCAGGACTGACCTGGCGCACCAACCCCCGCGCGGCCAATTCTTTCAGGCTGTATTCCACCCCGCCTCGCCCGGCGCTCATCGCGCGCAGCACGGTGATGGAGTGAGCATGCTCCACGGTCTCGTGTTGCGAGGCCAGCGTGTAAAGATCAGCCAACACCGCCGCCATCTGAAGCCGTCGCCGGTTGCGTTGGTGCCGCACCCAGTTCCACAGCAGGCCGCGATTCGGTGCCAGTAGTAGCGAGAAGAGGACGATGGCGCTCACGCACAACACAATCGTCGGGCCAGTGGGCAGGCGGGCGGCGCTGCTGCTGATCATCGCTCCACTCACCCCCGCTAGCGCGCCGAACAGTGCGGCCAGCCCGACCATCCCGCCCAGCCGATCCGTCCACTGCCGGGCCGCGGCGGCCGGAGCGACGACCATCGCACTCATCAGGACCACGCCCACCGTCTGTAGCCCCAGGACGATCGCCACGACGATCAGTGTCGTCAACAGTACGTCGAGCAGGCGTACGGGGAAGCCCAGGCTGGCACCAAAGTCGGGATCGAAGCTGAGGAGCTTGAATTCCTTCCAGAAGGCCACCATAGTCACGAGGACCAGCGCGCTAAGTGCGATCATCGTCATCACGTCCCGTTCCAGGGTCGTGGCCGCCTGGCCGAACAGGAACTTCTCCAGGCCAGCCTGGCTGGCATCAGGCATTTTTTGGATGAACGTGAGTAGCACCAGGCCAAAGCCGAAGAAGACCGATAGTACCATCCCCAGGGCGCTGTCATCTTTGATGCGCGTGGTGCGGACAATACTCATCATCAGCAGTGTGGCGATCCAGCCTGCGGCGGCAGCGCCCAATACCAGGATCGGGGGCGCCTTGCTACCCGTGAGCAGGAAGGCCAGGGCAATCCCGGGCAGAGCGGCATGGGATGTAGCATCACCCAACAGGCTCTGCTTGCGGAGCACGGCATACGAGCCAAGCGCCCCACTGACCACACCCAGCGTGCCCGCACCCAGGGCGACTGTCCGCAAGGTGTAGTCGAAAAGCAACTCCTTCAGCAATCCTACCAGGTCCATCTCACCCCTCCCCGCTCGCCGCGACAGACTCGGCAGCGCGATCCGTCGTTGGCGCAGGCTCTTCGGCGTAACCGTCGCGACTCAGGAAAGCGACACGTCCACCATAGGCCAGCCGTAGGTTCTGTTGGGTGAAGACCTCGGCCACGGGGCCGCTGGCAATACGGCGCACGTTCATCAGCGTCACCCAGTCGAAGTACTCGGGTACCGTCTGCAGATCATGATGCACGACGACCACTGTTTTGCCAGCGGCACGGAGATCTTGCAACAACTGCACGATTGCCCGTTCAGTCGTGGCGTCAACCCCCTGGAACGGCTCGTCCATGAGGTAAACCTGGGCGTCCTGAACCAGCGCCCGCGCCAGGAAAACCCGTTGCTGCTGCCCGCCGGAAAGTTGGCTAATCTGCCGGTCGGCGAAAGACTGCATGCCAACCTTGCCCAACGCCTCTAGCGCCCGCGCCTGCTCGCGGCGGCCAGGCCGGCGTATCCAGCCCAGGGTGCCGTATAGGCCCATCATGACCACGTCCAGCACGTTGGTTGGGAAATCCCAATCCACGCTGCCCCGTTGTGGTACATAGGCCACCAGGCGGCGCTGTTCCGCATAGGGCCGGCCATAGATCAGCACCTGGCCGGCCGCCGCGCGGACCAGGCCCAACATCGCCTTGATCAGCGTGGTCTTGCCCGCTCCATTCGGCCCGACGATGGCCATCAAGACGCCTGGCGGCACATTCAAGTCTACGTCCCAGAGCACCGGCCGGTGCTGATAAGCCACGGTCAGGTCAGTGACTTCGATCGCTGGCATTGTCATCTTATTTCTTATTTTCCCCTTATTTTGCGATTAGTGCATCGACAATCGTATCGATGTTATGGCGCACCATCCCGACGTAGGTGCCTTCTGGAGTGCCTGGATTGCCCATTGCGTCCGAGAAGAGCTCGCCTCCGACCTTGACACTAAACCCGCGAGCCCGTACAGCCTCTTGTACGGCCTCGATGTTCCGCTGCGGCACCGAGGACTCGACAAAAATGGCCGGGATACGCCGTTCGGCAATGAACTGGGCCAGCCCCTGGACGTCGGCGGTGCCGGCCTCAGTAGCAGTACTGATCCCTTGCAGGCCGCGTACTTCAAACCCGTACGCCCGTCCAAAATAGTTGAATGCGTCATGAGCGGTGATGACCACTCGCTGCGCCAGGGGCACCTGCGCTGCCCGGCCCTTCACATAGTTGTGGAGAGTGGCCAGCTCGGCCAGATAGCGCTGTGCGTTGGCCTGGTAGAGTTGGGCGTTGGCCGGGTCCAATTCGACCAGCGTATCCCGCACACGTTCCACCGCCTTCATCCAGAGGGTGACGTCGAACCAGACGTGGGGATCATAAGCACCTTCGAACTCAGGCGGGGCCAGGAGCAGGGCACGGTCGATGTAGTCCGTTACTGCGACCGTCCGAACGCGGCCCCGCATCCGTTCGAAGACCCTACTCAGCCGGGCCTCAAGGTCCAAGCCGTTGTAGAAAACCACATCCGCCTCCGCCAGACGGGTCACATCCCCCTCACTCGCCTTATAGAGGTGCGGGTCTACGCCCGGCCCCATCAGACCGGCCACCCGCACGCGCTCGCCGCCCACGTTGTGTACAATGTCCGTGATCATCCCAACAGTCGTCACTACGCGAATAGGGTGCTTCGACAAATCGGTATCGGCCTGGCCGGCAACGGGCCGCCCGCAGGCGACCAGTAGGGGCAGGATCGCGATGAGCACCCATCGGAGTCGTGCAAATTGCCAGAGTGCCGCCTTCAAATAATCCTCGACTGCCTGAGTCTGCATCCCGTCGCTCCAAAACCAGATTTTAGATAAGACTAAAAATTAATTTAATTATATCTTAATTTATAAACTTTGTCAAAAAGTTACTCTTTCTCCTTCTATTTTGGCTGCAACCCCAGTTATGCTATAATTCGCCGCATGGCTCACCCGCCTATCCTTGCTGCGCGTCCGGCACCGTGGCGTATCGCAGCGCCGGTGTCTGCACTGAGCCACGCCCTGAGCGAAGCGAACGGGAAAGCAAACGTGGTGTCCCTTGCCGGCGTGCTCCTCCTGGCGGCGGCGCTCCGTTTTCCGGCCCTGGGCCAGATTCCGCCCGGGCTCTACCACGACGAGGCGTTCAATGGCCTCGATGCCCTGGCAATCCTGGCCGGGGTCCGGCCCATCTTCTTCGAGGCCAACCACGGGCGCGAGCCTCTCTTTATCTACGCCGTGGCAGCGTCCATCGCTTTCCTGGGCCGGACGCCCTTTGCGATCCGCCTGGTCGCGGCCGTGGCCGGGACGCTGACCGTGGCGGGGGCGTACGCGATGGCGCGAGCCTGGTTCGAACCACGCCTGGGGCTGCTCACGGCGGTGATTACGGCTATCACCGTCTGGCCGATTAATCTCAGCCGGATCGGCTTTCGCGCGGTGACCATGCCATTGTTGATCAGCCTGGCGCTGTGGCAGCTTGGGCAGGGGTGGCAGACGGGCCGCTGGCGACACTTTGTCGCCGCCGGGATTCTGTACGGGCTCACCTTCTATACCTACCTGGCTGCCCGCTTCACCCCCCTGGTCTTCCTGGCCTTCGGGATCTACCTGATTCTGACCCGCCAACTGGCCGATCGATGGCGACAGCTCGTGGTGTTTGTGGTGGTCGCCCTGGTGGTTGTCTCGCCGCTCCTGGGCTACTTTGCCACCCACCTCAGTACCACCCTGGAGCGGTCATACCAGGTTTCCATCTTCAACCCGGCGATTCATCAGGGCGACCCGGTAGGAATGCTTTTCAAGCAGGTAGGCCAAACTTTATTGATGTTCACGACCCGGGGCGACTTCATCCCGCGCCACAACGTGCCCTTGCGCCCCGTCTTCGACCCCTTGCTTGCCCTTACTTTCGTCGCCGGCATCGTGATCCTGGCACGCCATTGGCGCGGGCCGGCCTATGCCCTCACCGGCATTTGGCTTGTGGTGATGCTTCTGCCGACGGTCCTGGCCGAAGATGCGCCGCATTTCTTACGCGCCGTGGGCATCTTGCCGGTCGCCTTCGTGGTGCCCGCCCTGGGGTTAGATGCAGGCTGGCGCTGGCTTCAGCACCGGGCTCCGTCGCTGGCGCCCGGCGCCGTCGCCGCCGTCCTGCTCGTGAGCCTGGGCTTCACCGTGCGCGACTACTTCGTCGAACATGGCCGAAGTCAGGCCGCTTATTTTCAGTTTGAGACGGGAGCCGTGGAACTGGCGCAAGAGGTCAATCGCTTTATGGCGAGTTCGGGCGGGACCGGCCAGGTCTACCTTGCCGAGCGCCTCTGGCACGGGTGGACGGCGCTGCCCTTCCTGGTCCCATCCTCAGACACCCTGGCCATCTTCCAGTCCGACAGGCCGCCCGATCCGGCACCTGCCCGCGAGACTCTGCTGGTTGTCTGGCCTTTCGACGACCACCGTGCCGCGCTCAAGCTCCTGCCGCAAAATGCGACCATCTTCGTCCACCCCGGCAGCTTCGAGCAGGGCGACCTTGAGCCCCAGCCACGGCTGCTTTATGTCGCCTTCCAGGCCACGTCCGCCCCGGCGCCGGGCAACATCCGGGCGAACTTTGGTGGGCGGGTCCTGCTCGCCGGTTACGATCTTCAACGTCCCGACGCCCACTCACTCCGGGTACGCCTGTGGTGGCAGGCCCTGCAGCCGGCCGCCACCGACTACACCATCTTCGTCCACCTGGCCGGCCCCGGCGGTCTCATCGCCCAGGACGACGCCCGGCCAGCCGGCGGTTACTACCCGACGACTGCCTGGCGCCCGGGCGACGTCGTCCTGGATGAGCGCGTGCTGGCACTGCCCGAGCAGGTCGACCCGGGGGCTTATCTGGCGGTGGGACTTTACGATCTGAAAACGTTACAACGGTTGCCTGTGGTCGACGAGGCGGGAGCCACAATGGGTGACAGCGTGCGGATAGTGATGCACGGAGGTTGAGATGGCCATACCGTGCATGAAGGCTGAGAACCGCGGATGAGCAGAAAAACGCGGATAAAGGACGCGCAAATCCGCGTCTTTCTGCCCATCCGCGGTTCTCAAGCTCGCATCGCCAATATTGGTCATTGGTTATTGGCCATCGGAAGTTCCACAGCATCACTACCATTCGCGAGCCTCAACCGCTCTCCAGTGGCCCGATCGTACAATCCCACCACCAGGCGCAGGGGCGAGGGAGAATTGGAAGGTAGGAACAGGCCGTGGTGGTCGGTGATGGATTCGCCGGGTACCCAGCCGGAGGTCGGCCGGCTGTCGTTGGCCGGAAAAGCGTCGTGTTGGGCAATCAGGGTGCCATCGCGGGCGTAAGCGTGTACGAACACTTTGTAGTCTCGCTCCACGAGTGCACGGGCGTGCCAGGTCATGTCGACAGCGATCTCCTGCCCGCGGTCGCCGGGCATGCTAACCGCTGCGCTGTCGAGGACCAGGTTGTCGCCAAAGACGGCCTGAGGCGTCACACGCTGCCAGCGGGCATCAGGTGAGACGTAACCCAGGTACAGCGTGTCCTGCTCCCACTGACCAAAAGCGGGATACAATTCGGCGTCCAGCCAGGTCTTAAGCGCGGCGTTGCCAGCATATGTGCCCTTGTATAGGACGACCCAGACTCGCCTGTGGGTGGCCGCGGACTGGCGGACGCGGTCGACCGCCGCCTCCAGGGGCTCGATTACCGGGTCCCAGCGAAGCGCGTAGGACCAGGTTGGATCAGCCGTTGTCTGGTAGCGGGCATAGGTGCCGGCCAGGCTGAGCACGTTAAAAACCACGACGTCGTCGGCGCGAGCGCCAAGGGATTGGAGTGTGCGCCAGTCGGCGCTGGGGTCGAACGGATCGAGGCGTTCGCTCAGCTTGGCGTAGACGTAGCCATCCAGCGTCGGCCAGGTGGTGAGGGCCATGGCCAGCACGGCCAGGGCAAACAGCGCCCGGCTCCGTTGCCAGATGGCTGATAGCGTCCAGCCCACGGCGAGCCCCAGGAAGGGGCTGGCGACGATCACGTAGCGGGCCGCGAACATGTGGGCCTGCGCGCCGGCGGCCACGCCGACCAGGGTGAAGACCACCGCCAGGAGCGGCAAGAGCAATGCCCGCCCGGCGTGCCGCACACCCAGGATCAGCCCGATGCCGATCACCGCCGCAGCGACGTAGACCGCGATCCATCCGACGCCGTAGCCAAACACCAGGGCCATCAACCCGGCGCGGATCGCCGGCCAGGTCGCCAGGAGCTCAAAGCTACCGCCGCCGGTGCGGCTGCCGACCCGAGCCAGTATCGGCCCGGCGGCGTAGACGACCCATGGCAGGTACACCAGGCCCACAGCACCAAAGGTAACCAGGATCGACCGGGTACGGCGCGGCGCGGCGATCAGTGCCCAGATGAACATCGCCGCCAGCACGAGGGCCGAGTAGTAGAACGTGTACAACGCACCCGCCGCGCCGACGACGAACAAAATCCAATGGTACACAGGTACACAGGTATCCAGGTACACAGGAACTTTGCTCCCTGTCTCCCTGTGTACCTGTGTACCTGTGTACCTGTATACCTGGCTCACCAGACCCCAGGTTGCCAAAAACAGAAAGCTGACGGACAACGCAAACATCCGGGTGACCTGGGAATAGTAAACCAAAGAGGGCGCGACAGCGACGTACGCAGCAGTCAGCCAGCCTGCCCGGTAATCGCTCCAGGCACGACCGGCCCGGTAGGCGAGGGGTACGGCCAGTGTTCCGGCAACGACGGAGAGAAAGCGGACGGCAAACTCGTCGAGGCCGAGGCTGAGCCATAGCTTGAGCAGGTCGTAGTACAGCGGCGGGTGCACGTCGAGGGCGGTGATGCGGTTGATTTCACCCAGCGGCAGCGCGCTCAGGCCCAGACTCCAGCCTTCGTCCCAGCTCAAGGTGGTCGACGCGAGCTGGTAGACGCGCAGGGCGAAAGCCAGCCATGTCAGGCCCAGCAACGCGGTTTTCATAGTGTGATTGGCGGCGCTTCCGATGGAGCGCCAAGATTCAACATTTTCCAAGGAGGACATGTCCTATGCGCATCCTCTACCTTAGTGTCATCGTTGCACCGCTGGTCGCCGGGATGCTGGTCCCGGCAGCCCAGGCTGCCCCCATGAGTGTTCGCACAGCCCCGGGTGACTCCCAGGCAAATCGATTTCTGCCGCGTGAACACTCCATGCCAGCTTCACAAGGTGGCACCTGCCCCGGGAACCGGCTGGTGAACGCTGGCTTTGAAGGCCCCTCCCGCAAGACCGAGCGCGAAGGCACCAGCCTCTCGTCGGCGGTGGCCAACGGCTGGTACCCGTGGTTCGTGCGCGGTGACGCCCGCTTCAACCGTGAGCCAGAGTTCAAGCTAGAAGACACGTCCCTCTCCTTGACTCCCTTCCGCGCCCACAGCGGCCGCTACTCCCAGAAATTCTTCACCACGTGGGCGACCCACACGGCCGGTTTCTGGCAGCAGGTTGCGGTTCCCCGCGGCCAGACGGTGAATTTCTCCATCTGGGTCCAGCTCTATACCGGCCAGGCGGACGGCTTCAACGGCACCGAATTTCTGTCGGATCCCAAGGAACCCGGCAACTACCGGGCCTATGTGGGAATTGATCCCTTCGGCGGCACCGATGCCCTCTCTCCTAACGTTATCTGGTCTGAGCCATTCATGACTTACGACACCTGGACCGAGCTTGGCATCAGCGCCGTCGCCCTGAACGACCGGGTCACGGTATTCACCAAAGGCCAGCCGGAGTGGAGTGTGAAGCATAACGATTCCTTCTGGGACGACGCCTGTCTCGTCGTGTCGGCAGCCGAGGCACAAGCCGCGACAGTCACCGCCACTTCCGTGGCGGCCACCACGTCCGCTCCAGCCGGCAGCCCGACGCCGACCCGCACCCGCTCCGCGACGAGCACTCCGACGCGGATGCCGCCCACGCCATCCGCTACGCTCACCGCACGCCCAACATCGACCGCTACAGCTACGCCGACTGCGACGGCCACGTTGACCCGCCCGCCGACGACCACGCCACGAGGCGGCCCACCAACGACGGGCGCTGCTACTGGCCCGCCGACCACAACCCCTACCCCGGTCCCGGCTGCCCAAGCGACGACTGACCCGATAGGCGTAGCCTTAATTGCGCTCGTAGCCTTGGCGCTGGCGCTCATCGCACTCGCTCTGCTGAGAGCACTCAGGCCGCGCTCGGAATGATCTGAGGCAGACTGATATGGGTGTGGTCCGACTTCGGCAAATGCTCGCGTGGCGCCCAGACGCCGGCTTGATCCTGGCCCTCGTCCTGGGCGCCTTTGCGTACATACCACTGCTGGCCGATCCGGGCCTGGTCAACACGCGCGCTGGCGGGGACAGCCCGTTTCTCCTGGTGCGCCTGCACCAGATGGCCACCGCCTTGCGTGACGGCGTATTCCCCGTGCGCTGGATGCCCGACGCCGCCTATGGGCTGGGTTATCCCTTCTTCAACTTCTACGCGCCACTGCCCTACTACCTGGCCGCCGGCCTGTACTTTCTCGGCCTCAGCTTCGTCGGCGCTCTGAAAACGACTCAGGTACTTGGTTTCATCGTCGCCAGCATCGGCATGTATCGGCTGGCGGGTGAGCTGTGGAACAGCCGCCCGGCGGGACTGCTGGCCAGCCTGGCCTACACCTATGCGCCCTTTCACCTGGTCAACGTCTACGTACGCGGCGACTCCCTGGGGGAGTTTTGGGCGTTCGCCTTCTACCCGTTAGTTTTCCTGGCGATCCGCCAGCTTCGTACCCATCCCTCGCCACTCTCTGTCACCGGGCTTGCGCTCAGCGTCGCCGGCCTCATCCTAAGCCACAACATCTCGGCGATGATCTTTTTGCCGTTTGTCTTTCTCTACATAGTAGTACACAGGTACACAGGTACACAGGGAGACAGGGAGAAACCCTGTGTACCTGTTTCCCTGGGTACTTGTGTACCTGTGTACCTGTTTACCTTTCTTTCCTTCGCCGGACTGGCCCTGGGCCTGGCTCTGAGTGCCTGGTACTGGGTACCAGCCCTCCAGGAACGGAGCGCCGTCCAGATCGAGCAAAACCTGACTGGCTATTTCTTCTATGGTGAGCACTTCCGCGACGAAAATCTTATCCAGCGCGACTGGCTCTTCAACTACACGATCAGCCGCCGCCAAACTCCATTCGCCCTCGGCCTGGTCCAGGCGGCCAGCATTGGATTGGGTCTCCTGGTTATCGGCGCAGGCTGGCTGCGCCGACGCCGCATCGAGCCAGAGAGCGCAGCCATCGTCACTACTCTGTTCCTGGCGACCGCCCTCATCACTCCGCTTTCGCGTCCGGTGTGGGATCACGTCCCGCTCCTGGCCTTTGCCCAGTTCCCCTGGCGCATCCTGTCCGTCGTCGCGTTTGCCGGCAGTCTGGTCACGGGAGCAATGACCAAATCCCAAATCCCAAATCCCAAAACCCAAAATTGGTCCCTTCGCTTCGCTCAGGGCAGGCTATTGGTCATGGGTCATGGGGCGTTGGCCATTGGCTTGGGCGCGCTACTGGCCGGCAGCGTCCTGCTGCCGTTGCGAGTCGACTACCTGCCCATCACCGCCGCCGATGTCTCCCCGGAACGCCTTGCCCTGTACGAGCTATTTACTGGCAATATTGGCTCCACCGCCCGGACCGAGTATTTGCCGCGCGGCGTCGATCCGCGGCCATTCACTTCACCCTGGCTCTTGAACGCTGGACAGGCTCCCACGCCAGTTGTCCTGGAAGGCCAATTGGCGACTGCCGAGTTGGTGGAACAAAGGGCAGCAACGCAGCGCTGGCGGGTCGAGGTTACGTCGCCCCAGGCAAGCCTGGCATTTCCCGTGTATGCCTTCCCGGGATGGGGCACCCGCGTCGACGGCCGCCCGGCACTCAGCCAGCCCGCTTCCGGCCTGGGTTATTTGAGCACAGTGATACTACAAGGCGAACACACCGTGGACCTCGCGTTTGGCCACACCCCGATCCGGCTGGTCAGTGAATTGCTGGGCCTGGCAACGCTGCTCCTGCTCCTGGCCGGGCTCATCTGGGCGAGACGGCAGCAACTGCAGGGCCGTCTCAAAGTCCTTACGCCAGCACAGCACAACACGAATTACACGGAACGCTGGCCAGCCTTTCCGTGTATCCGTGTCCGAATCCGTGTCGTGCTCCGTGTCGTGCTCGTTCTTGGATTGTTCTTTGCGTTCTTTGCGGCTCATTCGGTAATTCCACGATCAGCGCAAATATTGCAAGGTAATTCTGTAAGGGCGTGTACTTCCTCCAGTTGTTCGTCATCCGTCCTTGACCATCCGTCCACCCTTACGATGGACTATGAGGTTATGCCGTACCTGCACCCCAACCCGAATGGCGTCCGCTACGGCAACGCCCTCCGCCTGCGCGATTACACCGTCTCCGGCGACCCGGACGCGTTCCCATCCGGTTGGCCCAGCGCGACGGCCGGCCAATCTTTCGCCGTCACCTTGATCTGGAATGGAGCGTCCCCTGCCGGCTGGAGCGCAGAAATCGCCCTGACGACGCCAGCCCTACCGCTCTTTAACGTACCCGACGTGGCCGCGCGCGCCGCAGAGCCGCTGGCCCCCGTGACCCGCCACGACCTGCGGGTTCCTGCCGAGACTACGCCCGGCCTCTACCTGCTGCGTCTGGAAGTCAACGACGCCGACCATCACGAGGTGAGCCCGCTCAGTGAGCGGGGCAGCCGCCTTGGTACAACTTACCTGGCTCCCGTCTGGATCACGGCGCCGCCCAGCCGCCCACCCACAGCCACGCCCCTGGCCCACTTTCAGCACGGTTTCACTCTGGAACGCGCCCAGTTCCACCCGCTCAGCCCCGAGCACGCCCGCGTCGACCTGGTCTGGCGTACCACGCAAGCCCCGACCGCGAACTACCTCACCTCTATCCGGCTCCTGGACGCCAGCGGCACAACCATGGCCTCCATCGACCACCAACCCCTCTACGGCTTCGCGCCGACCTCCACCTGGACACCCGGCGTACCCATCTTCGACCGTCGCTGGCTCAAACTACCGAAGAACCTACCTGCAGGCGACAACTATCGCATTCAGGTGATCCTCTACACCCCTGGGACGCTCCAGGAACTGGGAAGAGCAGAACTGCCAGGGGACAGAGAGAACTGAAGGAACTGAGGGCACGCATGAGTTCCCTCAGTTCCTTCAGTTTCCCTGAGTTCCCTTAAGTTCCACCGAGTTCCCCTGCCCCAACTTAACCAACCCTTCGTCCAGCACCGGCAGCGGATCAAGGGTGAACGCATCGTAGACGGTCACGGTGACGCGCATGGAGCCGGAGGCGCTCTGCGGCAACCGGAGCCGATGCCGGTCACGGACACGCATGCCGCGTACCCATTTGAGGGTGGGGATCGCGCCCAGAGCCGGGGTCCCGTCGAGATTGGAAGAGCCGTCGTCCTGGGCGCGCCAGCCAGCGCCTTCAACCTGGACGGAAACGGTGTAGTCGCGCGTCAGGGGCTGCAAGGCTAGAAACTCCAGGTCAGCCTCAAGGTCAGCCCCATCCCGCCGCCAGTCAGCCCTGACCAGCGCCATTTCGCCGCCGAAAACCAGGAACCGCTCACCTGGAGCCAGCGCGGGCAGCCCGATTCGCGGCCCGACTGGCATCCGCCAGGGACCGAGGACCGGGGCTGCCATGACCTCCAGCTCCAATTGTTCGGGCACAGCCGGCAGGTCATACGCCGTCGTCGCGAAGGGTGCCCCAGGCAACTTGCCTTCGGCGACAAGGCTGTTGTCAGCGAACAGCCGCACAGCCTCCCCTGTCGCGCTTTCCCAGTGCAGGTAAACCCGCAGGCGGTCCGGCAGGCTGGTGTCGTAGTCGATGCCAGTGAGAGTGAGGCCACCCTCGAAGAGCTGGTGCAGCGGGTGCTGTACCACAGGACTCTCCGCCAGCAGGCCGACTTCGACCTCTCCCAGGCGCACACTATCGCCACCTGCCGAGGACGGCAGTCGCTCCAGTCCGCTGCCCGACCAAAAGTAGACCCCTGCCACGAGGGTATAGCGGCCAGGTGGGATGTGCGGCCGGCGGTGGATCGCGAGGTAATCGATCAGGAGGGGCGTAGCCTTCCATTCGGCACGAGTATGGTGCCGGTCCGCCTGTCCCCAAACAACCCCCGCCCTGTCGACCAGGTGGACGAAGACGGCGTAGTCTTGCTCGACGCTATCGGGCTGCCAAAACAGGGTGACGCGCGCGATCTCGCCGGACTGCAGGCCAGCCAGGTCGACCCGGTAGCCTGCCAGTCGCAGACGGTCGCCGAAGAGGACGTTGGCCGGGAAAAACTCCTTGTCTGCTAGAAAACGGGTTTCTGAACCCGCCACAATGCGGTACGCCCCAGCCAGCGGTTCCAATTGGTAGGCGGCAGCAAAGTTGTTCACGCGGTTGGTGACGATAGTCGGGCCGGCGGCGACGGCCTCATCCGTCCGCTGCCGCCAGGTCTGGCCGATAGGCTCGGTGCCCCGTGGGGCCACATAACTTACCCGGACGTCGGGCCGGAGCCCCTCGACGCGCTGGAGATACCACAGGGGCGTGGCGTAGTGCCAGTTGGCCAGAATCGTTGCATTGGCGGGCGCAGCCCAGAGCAACATCTCACCGTATTGGCGGGTGCTCCAGTCTCGGCTGAGGACGCGATAACTGGGCAGATTGCTCCAGGCGTTCTGCAAGGCAAGGAACATGAGCGACGCCAGGAGTACGCTCTGGAAAAACCGCAATGGGCGCAAAGGTAGCATAGAATTTCTTAGCGCGACTTGCGGTTCAATAAACCCGTGCCCGAGCATCAACGCCAGCGCCACATACGCCGGCATCAAATACTCCACAGTCTGAGGCGCGCGGTACGTGATAGCGACGAATGCGTTGACCAGGAACGTGCCGGCCAGGAGCAAACCCCTGCGCGGTTGTTGCCAGGCAAGCCACAAGCCGGCTACCAGAGCCGCGCCAAGCAGCAGCCACCCGAATTGCAGCCGCAGAATCTCGACCAGGACGGCTAACCGATCGGGCAAGACCGCCGGGTTGGCGAAATAGAACATGTCGCCCTCGAAGCCGCGCGCCAGGACGTGGCGCAGGAAGCCTTCGACGGTGGTCAGGCCGCCGGGGTTCAGCGGCGCATCCATCGCCCCGCGCACGGGCAGGTATAGCAGGACCAGGAGCGAGGCGGCGAACGCGCCGACCGCCTGGGCCATGAGGCGCGCGTCGGCCAGGCGGCGGGGGCCGGTTACCAGGAGGAACAGAGCGGCGGGCAGTGCCAGGAACGCCAGGGAGCCGTGGTGCGTCATGCCCAGGCCGAACACAAAAGCCACCAGCGCCAGATCCCGTGGTGCCCAAGTACGCTCGTACCGCAAGAGCGCCCCCAGTAGTGCCACGGTGAGCAGGGCGACCAGGCTGCGAATGTTCGCCGTCGTCGCCTGGGCCCAGAAAGTGGGGGCACCTCCCAGCATCACCGCCGCGACGAGCCCGGCCGATGTGGAGCCGGTGAGGGTCCGGACGGTTCGCACCACCAGCGCCAGGGCGAGTGCGGCAAAGACCGCTGACATGAAATTGACCCGGTAGGCTGCGTCTCCCATGGGCAGCAGGGTAAAGAGCCAACCCAGGAGCGTGTAGAGCGGATAGCCCGGCGGATGAGCGATGCCGTGAGTCGGCGCGA
>JBBITV010000046.1:0-14426 GCA_037440585.1 Chloroflexota bacterium | reverse complement strand
ATCAGTGCTGCTGCCGGCAGGGTAATCACCCACGCTGCCAGAATGTCCCCCGCGACCCCCCACCGCACCCGCCGCAGCCGCGCGGCCGAGCCAACCCCCATAATGGCGGTGCTGACGACCTGGGTGGTGCTGACCGGGCCGCCAACCAATGCGGCGCCCAGGATAACCACCGCACTCACCGTCTGGCTGGCGAAGCCGTGGACCGGCCGGATGCGATAGATTCCCCCGCCCAGGGTCCGTATCAGACGCCAGCCGCCCGAGCCGATCCCTACCGCCAATGCCGCCGCGCTCACGACGACAACCCAGAGTGGCACCCTGAAGCCGGCCTCATTCCAACTGGTCGCCAGTCCCAAGGCGATTATGCCCATAACTTTTTGGGCGTCGTTGGTGCCGTGACTGAGAGCCAGGACGATGGAGGTGAAAACCTGTGCCCGTTTAAAGACCCAGTTGATTTTGGGCGAAGCTGCCTGGGCCAGGAAAAGGATCAGCTTCATGAATACAAAGCCGATGGCCATTCCCAGCGCAGGGGAGAAGAACAAGGCGATGAGTACCTTGCCCAATCCGCCCGGGTGGATCACGCCAGGTCCACTGGCGAGGGCAGCCGCTCCCGCCAGCCCGCCAACAAGCGCGTGGGAAGAGCTCGACGGCAGCCCCAGATACCAGGTGATCACGTTCCAGGCGATGGCTCCAATCAGCGCCGCCATCAGCACCTGGAGGGTAATGGCGTCCGGCGAGACGATATCCCGGCCGATAGTCTCCGCCACAGCAATCCCAAAGAGAAACGGCCCGGTGAATTCACACAGCGAGGCCAGTAGCAGCGCTTTCCGAGGGGACATCACATGCGACGAAATCATCGTCGCTACGATGCTGCTGCTATCGTGCAGGCCATTGAGGTAGCCAAACACGAGGGCGATGCTGATGAAGGGGAGGACCCCTGGGATGTTCAAAATGCGAGGCCTCCGGCGACTTTGCGGTCAGTTAAGCTGAAGGTGCGGCGCACCTTGCTCGTCGCCGGAGATACTACCATAAAGGCCGCAAGCTGTCAACGTAACCGATGACCAAATCCCAAGAAGATTGGCCATTGGGACTTGGTCATTGAGGCGCTATCTCAGCCGCCGATCTGGAACATGCGGCGGTGCTCGGTGCGCCGCCCGACGTGGAGCGCGTGGCCCGTCGGCTTGGTCGCCACGGCGCGCGCCAGGATGCGCTGGACATCGGCCAGAGTGCCGCCGCTGCGCAGCACGTGCTTGACGTCCAGCTCGTCGTCGTGCAACAGACAGAGGTGGAATTTACCGTCGGCGGTCAGGCGCATCCGGTTGCACGTCCCACAATACGGCTCGCTCACCGGGCTGATGAACCCCACGATGCCTTGCGCGCCCGGCAGGCGGAAGTTGCGTGCCTCGTCGGATGGATCCCGCGGTGGCACTGGCGTGAGCGGCCCCAGGGCAGCCTCTATCTTGCGTCGGGTCTCCTGGTTCGATACGTAGCGGTCAATGGCCAACTGCCCCGTCTCGTCGTTCCCCAAGGGCATGAGCTCGATAAAGCGCACCGCCCAATCGTGCTCCAGCGTCAGCCGCGCCAGGTCGATCACATCGTCCTCGTTGAATCCACGGGTGATGACCGAGTTGATCTTGATCGGGACCAGCCCAGCCGACTCAGCCGCCTCAATGCCGGCCCAAATCTTATCCAGGCTGCCCCAGCGCATGATAAGGGGCAGGCGTTCGGGACGCAATGTATCCACGTGGATGTTGACCCGCTTGAGTCCAGCACGGGCCAGGTCCTGGGCCAGAAATGGCAAACGGATGCCGTTCGTCGTCATCGCCAGATCGCCGACGCCAGGGATGCGCGCCAGACGCTCGACGATTTCGATAAGTTCAGGTCGCAAGGTGGGTTCGCCGCCGGTAAGGCGGAATTTGTGAAAACCTACGCCTGCCGCCGCCCGGGCCACCGTTTCGATCTCCGCAGGAGTCAATAGCTCAGGACGGGGCACAAACGTAAGCCTGTGGAGGGGCATGCAATATACACACCGGAGGTTACAATGATCAGTTAGCGAGATGCGCAAGTAATTGATATGGCGCCCAAACCCATCGAACAGCTTGACCGGCCGGGCTTGTGTAAGAAGAATATCTTCCTGAATCGCCATTCGTTGCCCCAGCTTGGCAGTACTTTACTCAACTTCTCCGATAATAAGCGCCTGCACCCGTTGCCCGGCCGCAAAGTTGCCCTGACCAGAAGGCAGCCTGAGGAGGGCGTTCGCGCCGACCATCGACAACAGGCGGCCCGAGCCCTGGAATCCCGTCGTGCTGGCCACATAGTCGTTGTCCTGGCGGACCACGATAGCTCGCTGGAACTCCGTCCGCTCGGGGTCGTGGCGCACGTCGTGGGCCAGGACGACTTCGCGCACTGGGCGCATCAACCGTGTATGACCCTGTAGTTTGAGGAGCGCCGGGCGGACGAAGATTTCGAACGTCACGAGCGCTGAGACCGGAAAGCCGGGGAGAGCAAAGGCCAGCTTTTGCCCAACTGTCGCAAAGGTCAACGGCTTGCCAGGTTTAGTGTTTACCCGTCCGAAGTGCACGGTGCCCAGGCGCTCGAGTAGCGGCTTGACCAGGTCGAGCTCACCCATTGACACCCCGCCTGAAGTCAGCAACACATCAGCCTGTTCCAGGCCGGCGCGGACCTGCGCCTCTAGCTCGCCCGGCCGATCCCGAACAATGCCCAGGTCGATGGGCAGAGCGCCTGCCTGGCGCACGGCCGCCATCAGGCTGTAGCGATTGGCGTCACGGATCTGGCCAGGGCCAGGCAGGTAGCCAGATTCAACCAGCTCATTTCCCGTCGACATGACAGCCACGCGCGGCGCCGGGTAAACCTGCACCTCGGTCTGGCCAACTGTCGCCAGCAGCCCCAGTTCCGCCGGGCTGAGCAAAGTGCCAGCCGGCAACACGACCTCGCCGCGGGCGATATCCTGGCCCGGCGGCCGGACGTTGTCCCCAGCCTTCACCGCGCGCCGGATCGTTACCGCCCCGTCGCGTTCCTCAGTAAACTCGACCATCACCACGGCGTCGGCGCCGGATGGTAAGGGTGCACCGGTAGTGATCCGGGCGACCGTGCCGGGCCGAACCTGGAAGTCGGCTACGTAGCCTGCCATCTGCTCGCCGACCAGCCAGCGTACTGCTTCTATGTCGGCGGCGACGACGGCATAGCCGTCGACCGCCGAAGCAGGGAAGGGGGGTATATTCTCTGTCGCGTAAACAGTCTGCGCCAGAACCCGGTCCAAGGCCTCGGTGAAGGCGACGCGCACGGCTGGTAGCACCAGCGTGTGCGCCAGGACGATCTGCTGCGCATCTTCGACAGGAATCATAGGATATTTAGATTCAGGCATGGTGAGATTATAATGTGAGGACGGCGAATTGTCAATAGGATATGTGCTTTATTGTGTGGATGGAGTCGTCTTAGTTTTTGAGTGGAACAGACAATCTATACCCAATGCCCAGTACAGTCTGGATGTAACGTGGCTGACTAGGGTCGGGCTCGATCTTCATGCGCAGACGACGTACCAGGTGCTTGAGGAGCGCCCGGTCGCCGCTGTCGCGGTAGCCCCAGACGTGATCGATAATGCGGTCCGCCGGGAGGGTCTGGCCCTGGTTCACCATCAAGTAGTGGAGCATCCGGTACTCCTTAGGCGTCAGTTCGACGGTCGCTCCCGTACCGATGCGTACGGCCTGCCGGGAAGGATCGAGCGACAGATCGCCCCCGACCGGGTCAGCAACAGGGTTAGGGCTGGTGCAGCCCAACAAGGCGCGCACACGGGCGAGGAGTGCGGGTGGGTTGAAAGGCTTGGCGATGTAGTCGTTCGCCCCCAGGTCGAGGGCCCGGCTGATGTCATCCTCGCTGTTGCTTGCACTGAGCATGATAATGGGGGTTTTGGCCCGGGCCCGGATGCGCCGACAAACTTCGAACCCGTCCATTCCGGGCATGTTGACATCCAGCACCACCAGGTCTGGCTTCTCGACCTGCCACATCTTCAGACCGACCAGTCCGTTGTGAGCCTGTTTGACCAGGAAGCCATCGCGCCGCAGGGTGAGAGCAAGGATATCGACCAGTTCGACATCGTCGTCAATAACAAGAATCTTCACGGTCAACCTCTTTCAGCATAACTCGACAAGGTTAAATCTGTCAACGGATGGCTAACGGATTAACGGATGAGAGAATGCCGGCGATCAATCGCCGGGCTACAAGCCACGCCGGATCAATCCGGCTCAGGGGGGAATGGGGTGTAATGTATGGAAAAGGACGGTGCGGTAACGCTTCTCGAGCCCGAATGATCGGGCGGTACTCTGTAGCCCGGCGACTGATCGCCGGCGAGTCCTTCTGACCGACGGTTCTGGCGCGCACCCATCACAGATCGCTGTGCGTCCCACATATTCTCTCACAGGCCGGGCTATTTGTCTATGGGGTCTTGACCTACTTTGCGGGGGAAAAAGGACCCCATTTCTGGGGTCGGAAGCAAGACTCCCTCTCCCTTTGGGAGAGGGTTGGGGGGATTCTGCACATACAGAGAGGCACGCATGTCTGAGGAGAAGCAAGACTCCCTCTCCCTTTGGGAGAGGGTTGGGGTGAGGGTCAGCCCTCACCCTGGCCCTCTCCCAAAGGGAGAGGGAACTAATTCTCCTGATCGAGAAAAATCAGGCCGTGTTTGATGGCGATGCGGACCAGCCCGGCCACGTCGTGGACGTCCAGTTTGGCCATCAGGCTGGCCCGGTGCTTTTCGACTGTCTTCTCACTGACGTTCATTTTCGCGGCGATTTGACTATTCGTGTTGCCTTCGGCGACAAGTTGCAGCACCTCGCGCTCGCGCGGAGTGAGCTGGTCAATCGGGCTGAGCCTGGCCGAGTCGGCCTGGGTTGTCAAGAAGTCTTCTAGGACGTATCCGGAAATGGCCGGGCTGAGATAGATCTCGCCCCGGCTGGCCGCCCGGACAGCCAGCAGCAGCTCCTCCGTAACTGAGCGCTTGAGGAGATAGCCTTTGGCACCGTTGCGCAAGGCTTGCCGCACCAGAGTTTCGTCGGAATACATCGACAGGATCACCACCTGGGTCCCGATACCCAGTGCGCGAACCCGCGCGGCCGCTTCCGCTCCATTCAAACGCGGCATGGCAATATCCATCACCAGCACGTTGGGGGCCAGGCGCTCAACCAGTTGGACGGCTTCCTGACCATCCGCCGCTTCGCCGACCACTTCGATGCCGCCCGCCTTCTCAAGGAGCGCACGCGTGCCTTGCCTGACCAGGTGATGGTCATCGGCAACGATCACGCGGATCATTTGGCCTCCTTCCATGGAACCTCAGCCACCAGGTGAGTGCCCTGGCCAGGGCGGGACTCAATCTCCAGTCGCCCGCCCAACAGCGCCAGCCGCTCCTCCATTCCTAGTAAACCGATGCCCCTATTCTGGCTTGAGGTGGAGGTCCAGGCCTGCTTGTCAAACCCCTGCCCATCATCCTCGACCGATAGACTCACCTTTCCGGCGTCATAACCCAAAGCCACTCGGACCTGATTGGCGTGGGCGTGTTTGGCCACGTTCGTGAGGGCCTCCTGTAAGAACCGATAGAGGCAGATATTGATGGCGTCTGGCAGCGGCGGCAATTCTACACCCGTATAATCAATTGCCAGGTGCGTGCGCCGGGCAAAGTCCTGGCAGAGGCCTTCCAGGGTTGCGTTGAGGCCCACTGCATCGAGGGCCGGCGGGCGTAAATACTGGGCCAGCACGCGGATTTGCTCCATGGTCGCGCCAGTCAAGGTTACGGCTTCGTTCATCCGCTGCTGGAGCGCATTGAAGTTGGCCAGCAAATCTTCCTGGACCAACCCCAGGCTGATTTTCAGGGCGGTCAGGGCCTGGCCGGCTTCATCGTGGAGCTCACGGGACAGGCGGCGTCTCTCTACTTCTTGAGCCATCAGGACTTGCTGGGCAAGCTGGTGCATCTGCTCGCTTCCGATACGCATTTGCTCGTACAGTCGCGCGCGCTCGATGGCGGACGCGGCACGATCGGCGACGAGTTGCAGCAGTTGCAGGTCCTCCTCGGTGAATCGGCGGGGCTGAAAGGTGCCGACGTGGATCACGCCGATCGCACGACCATTGATCATCAGCGGGACGCCTAGCAGCGACCGAATCTTCGCCTGGAGGATCGGGCTGGCAACCTCGACGGTGGCGAGATCTTCCACGATCATGGGTTCACGGCGGCCAGCAATCTGGCCTGCCACCCCCCGTCCGATGGGAATCTGCACTTTGTCCCGAACTTCCTCCTCAAGCCCCTGGGAGGCCCGCACGACCAGGACCCGTTCATCCTCGCTGAGGAGCAGGATCGAGGCTGTGTCAGTTGCCAGGATCCTGCGGATGCGGCCGAGCAGTTCGCGGTGTAAATCGTCTGGGATCAGATGTGCAAGCGCGACATCGGTGACAGTCTGGATCGCCTGCAGCCGTCTGGTGGTTGCCTCGGCCTGGGCTCGTGCTACCTGCTCGAGGGCCAGCAGCCGAGCATTCTCAGCGGCACGGGTCGCGTGTGCCTCCTCCACCAGCTTCCGCTCGGTGATGTCTCGGACGATGCCTTGCATCGCCACGAAGTCCCCCGTCCCATTATAGAGCGGCACGGCCAGTTGTTCGGTCCAGATAACGGTTCCGTCCTTACGCACCCAACGCATGGTGAGCGGCCTATCCTGCAGTCTCCTATGCCAGAAAGCAGCCTCCCCCAGATGCCGGTCCTCGGGATGAACCAGCTTGAATATAAAGTCAGGGTCAGCGTAATGCTCCTCGGGGGTGTAACCATTCAGGACGGTGGACGCCGGGCTGACGTAGGCAAAGCGGCGCTGAGGGATGAACTCGTAGCGATAGACCATGTCGGGGGCTTTCTCGGCCAGCCATCGGAAGTGTTGTTCACTCTCCCGCAGCGCTTCCTCCACCTGCGCACGCGCGGCCACCATTGCGTTGAATCGCTTTGCCACTTCGGCGATTTCCACGGGGCTGTTCACGGGCACGCGGGTCTCCAACTGGCCCTGCGCGACTGCCTCGGCCGCCTGGGCCAGTCCACGAATGGGACGCTCGATCTGACGATGGAAATAGAAGGCCAGCGCAGCAGCGAAAACGATGATGGCCAGTGTCAGCAGTCCATTGCGGATGGCAGCGGCGCGGACGGCGGCCAGGGCGACCTCGGTTGGAATGCCCTGCATCTCCTCTTGTAAATCGACATAAATAGAGTAAGCCAGCACGCCGACGAGCGGCACGGCCACGGCCAGGACCAAGATAAACAACCGGGCGCGGATGGACGCAGGACGGATGCGCAGACGAGAAACCAGCGAGGGGTTCATTCCTTCAGCCATTTTCCCCTCCTTGCTTGAAGGAGCATTCACTTTCAGAGACGATCGTCGCAAAGGTCCCCTTAATCATACTCGGCTCAGGCCAAAGCGTCAATCCGCCTGGATCCAATTGACAGGTTGGCCCAAAAGTTGTATACTTATATGCGAACAATCCATACAAGTATCCCAAAATGCAACTCCGCCTCCAGCCTCACGGCACCCAACCGCTTTATCTCCAGATTGCTGCCGAGATCCGGCGCCAGGTTGCGGCAGGCAGTCTCGCACCCGGCACGGTTCTGCCCACGGTTCGCCGCCTGGCTCGTGAGCTCGGTTGTGACCCGGGGACAGTTGCACGCGCCTACGCAGAACTCGCCCGGGAAGGCGTCCTGGTAGGGAAACGGGGTGGGGGGACACGTATTGCTCAAGAACTGCCTGAGAGCCTGGATGATTCGATTCGCCAGGCACATCTGGTCAACGTCGTCGAGCGAGCGCTGATCGAAGCGCTGCGTGCTGGGTACTCCACCCAGGAGATCGAGGCAGCTTTCACCCTGACCCTCGTGCGCTGGCGCGAATTGCGGCAAACACCCCAATCTCGTCTGTCAACGCTCCAGGTTGCCCCCAACCGCCTGCGCTTCGTTGGCAGCCACGATCTGACTGTTGAACTGCTCGCCAGCCAGGTTCACCGCACCTATCCCAACGTGGACGCCACCCTCGACTTCGCTGGCAGCCTGGGCGGGCTCATCGCCCTGGCGCGCGGCGAGGCCGACGTAGCGGGCGCACACTTGCTGGACGAAACCACAGGTGAGTACAACGTCGACTACGTGCGCCGGGTTTTGCCCGGGCGAAGCACTATCCTGGTAACCCTGGCGCTGCGGCAACAGGGCCTGTTGCTGGCTAAAGGCAACCCGAAAGGCATCTACGGGCTGGCAGATTTGCGCCGCCGGGACGTGCGGTTGGTAAACCGGCAACCGGGCTCCGGAACGCGTGTGTTGTTGGACCTGCACCTTCGCAAGCTGGGTATCGACCCATACCAGGTTAGCGGCTACGAGCAGGCGGAGCCGACGCACCTGGCAGTCGCCGCTGCTGTCGCCCGCGGCCAGGCCGACGTTGGCCTGGGCATCTACGCGGCAGCGCGGGCCATGGACCTGGAGTTCTATCCCTTGCTCCAGGAACGATACGAGCTGGTGATCCCGGTCGAGCACGGCGATCACCCGGGAGTGCAAGCCATCCTGGACGTGGTGCGCAGTGAAGAATTCCGCCAGACCGTCGCAGCTCTGGGTGGCTACGATGTCTCCGAGACCGGGCAAGAACGCGAGGTGAAATAAAGGGATGGGCTTTTCAGACAAGCTCTTAGATGGGGGCACAACTCGATGGTTCGATGGGTATATGGGATTTTACTGCTGTTCACTGGGGTGATGGTACTCGCTGGCTGTGTCGGCCAAGCATCGGCCCCACCCGGGTTGGCGACTGCGCCGAAACCCGCCCACCCCGAGGTTATCCTGACAACGACAACGAGCACCCAGGACTCCGGCCTGCTCGACGTGCTGCTGCCTATGTTCGAGAAGCAGACCGGCTACAAAGTGAAGCCCATCGCCGTCGGCTCCGGCCAGGCGATGGCGCTGGGCGAGCGCGGCGAGGCCGACGTGCTGCTGGTCCACTCACCCGACGCTGAGGCCAGGTTCATAGAGGCTGGACACGGCATCAACCGGCGGCTGGTGATGCACAACGACTTCGTCATCATCGGCCCGCCTGCCGATCCCGCCAAGATCAAGGGCACGGCCTCGGCGGTTGACACCTTCAAGAAGATCGCAGAGGCCAACGCCCTGTTCATCAGCCGGGGCGACAACTCCGGCACCGACGCACTGGAGAAGAAGCTGTGGGGCCAGGCGGGCGGCGTTCCCAAGGGCCAGCCCTGGTATCAGGAAACTGGGCAGGGGATGGGGACTACCCTCAACGTCGCCAACGAGAAGGATGGCTACACCATCACCGACCGTGCCACATACCTGGCGCGCAAGAAGGACCTTAAACTGGACGTCCTGGTTGAGAAAGACCAGCCACTCCTCAACATCTACCACGTCATCCAGGTCAATCCGCAGAAATCGCCTAAAATCAACGCCGCCGGCGCGCAGGCGTTTGCCGATTTCATGGTGGCGCCGGAGACACAGCAGGTGATCGCCGAGTTTGGCCGGGAGAAGTATGGGGAGCCGCTGTTTTTTGCGGATGCGGGTAAGGTAGACGAATGGAACTGATTCTCGAAGGCATCCGCCAGGCTTTGACGTTAATGTTCGGCCTCGACCCCGAGTTGCTGCGCGTCACCTGGCTGTCGCTGCTGGTGTCGGGGACGGCGACGCTGCTGAGCCTGTTCATCGGTATCCCGGCCGGGACGTTCCTGGCCCTCCAGCAATTCCCGGGGCGGCGCTTCATCATCAGCCTGGTGAACACCGGGATGGGGTTGCCGCCGGTCGTGGTTGGCCTGTTCGTGACGATCATACTGTGGCGAAACGGGCCACTCGGCGCACTGCGCATCCTGTACACGCCAACCGCCATGGTCATTGCCCAGTGTGTCATCGCAGCGCCGATCGTCACCGGAATCAGTCTGGCAGCGATGCAGTCTCTCGACCCACGACTGCGCTTGCAGATCCTGGCCCTCGGCGCCAATCGCTGGCAGATGGTGTGGCTGCTGATGCGCGAGGCGCGTCTGCCATTGCTGGCGGCGGTCATGGCCGGTTTCGGTGGGGTGATCTCAGAGATCGGCGCCTCGCTGATGGTCGGCGGGAACATCCTGGGCCAGACGCGCGTGCTGACCACAGCGACGGTGATGGAGACGTCTAAGGGGAATTTTGCGCTGGCGATTGCCCTCAGCATCGTACTTTTGGTGCTGGTGTATGTGGTCAACCTGACTTTGACCAACGTACAGCAGCGGAGTAGACCCCTGTGACCGGGCACCAGCAATACCCACGGATAGAAAGGACCACGGATAAAACCTTTTAGAAAGAATCTGTCCGTGGTCCGTTCTATCCGTGGGTCATGATTGGTTTCTTCCATACTTAACTTAACTTAACTTAACTTAACTTAACTTAACTTAACTTAACTTATGAAAGAGACAGTATTGCGTGCTGAAGGATTAGTTGTCCGGCGTGGGAGCTCGACGGTCCTCGATCTACCCTCGCTCGAAGTTCAACGTGGAGAAACACTGGCCATTATGGGGCCCAACGGCTCGGGCAAGAGCACGCTGCTCCTGACGCTAGCCCTGTTGCTGCCGCCCGCCGCCGGACGGCTCTGGTTCGACGGCGAGCTGGTGGATCGAGGGGCTGACCGGGTCGAATTACGGCGCCGGATGGCGGTGGTCTTCCAGGCGCCTTTGCTCCTGGACATGTCTGTGGGCGACAACGTGGCGTTGGGGCTACGGCTGCGCCGTGTACCAGACGACGGGGTCCACCAGCGCGTCTCATTCTGGCTTGAACGATTCGGCATCCAGGCGTTGGCGCGTCGTCCGGCACGCACCCTCTCCGGTGGCGAAGCACAACGGGCCAGCCTGGCGCGCGCCTTCGCTCTCGCGCCTGAGGTGCTCTTCCTGGACGAGCCCTTCTCCGCCCTGGACGCGCCAACCCGCGCCGCCGTCATCGATGACCTGGTACAGATTCTCAAGGAAACCGGTGTGACTACCGTCTTCGTCACCCACGACCGGGACGAGGCACTGGCGCTAGGCGACCGGCTAGGTGTGCTGTTCGCAGGACACATCCTGCAGTTGGACACGCCAGAGGCCGTATTTGCGGCACCTGCCGACGCCAAGGTGGCAAGTCTGGTAGGCATGGACACGGTTTTGCCAGGCCGGGTAGTGGGCCAAGAGGGTGGCCTTGCCTGTCTCCAGATCGGCCAGAACCAGGTGCAGGCAGTCTCAGACCTGGCGGTGGGGCGGCAGGTGTTGGTCTGCCTGCGGCCCGAGGATATGACCCTGCTCGAGGCCAACGTGGCGGAAATCGGCAGCAGCGCCCGCAACCGGCTGGTGGGCCGCGTCGAGCGCATCAGCCCGTGGGGCACACAGTTGCGGGTAGTTGTGAATTGCGGGTTTCCGGTCGTGGCGGCCGTGACGCGCCGGTCGGTGGCGGAGATGGGATTGGAGCCAGGCAGGCCCGTGGTGGTGTCGTTTAAGGCATCGGCGGTGCACTTGATTCCACGTTAGTGACAGGTTTGCAGGTTGCAGATAGTTAAACGTGCTTCAAGAACTCCACCAGAGCACGACTCACAACCTCCGGTTGCTCCAGCGACGACAGGTGCCCTGCCCCAGGCACGACCTCCAGTCGTGCACCCGCTATTTGCTCCGCCATCTTCTGGGATTCTGCCACCGGGATCAACGTATCCTCCTGGCCCACGACGATCAGGCTGGGGATACGGACCTGGCCCAGCAACGGCGTCGAGTCCGGGCGGTCGCGCATCGCGTTTAGTGCGCCGACGATACCGTCGACCGAGGTCACCTCCATCATGCGCCGCACCTGCTCTACAAGGGGCTTGTTGTTCTCGTAGGTCGCCGGGGCGAACATTCTGGGGAGCATTCTGTCGGCGATGGCTTTTGCCCCTTCGCGACGCGCCAGGTCGGCCATGTCGTCGCGGCCTTTTTTGCCTTCGGGTGTGTCGGGGCCAGCTTTCGTGTCCGCCAAGACCAGGCCCAGGACGCGTTCCGGGTGCTTGCGGTAGAAAGCGAGGGTGATGTAGCCACCCATGGACAGACCACCGACCACGGCGCGTTCGATGCCCAGGTGGTCGAGCAATGCGCGCAGGTCGTCGACGTAGGTGTCCATGCTGTAGGGGGGTGGGGTGGCCTGGGACTGGCCATGGCCGCGCAGATCAGGGGTAATGACGCGGTGCTGGCCGGTAAGCGCTTGGGCCTGGGGTTCCCAGATCGTTCGATCCAGGGGAAAACCGTGGATCAAAAGCACTGCGACGCCCTGGCCCTGGTCCTCGAAGTTCATGCGGAAACCGTTGAGGTCGAGTTTCATCCATTAGCCCTCCATTCGCACCACCAAAAAAAACGCGTCTCCTCCATGGGTGGAAGAGACACGTTTCTAGCAGGGGAGACAGGATTTGAACCTGCGACCATCCGTTTTGGAGACGGACGCTCTGCCGGACTGAGCTACTCCCCTACGCGTTGAACGTTAGAACGTTGAACGTTCACACGTTTCACGGATTTCAGAAGAGCGACAAGCAGTTGTACTCCCGATTCTGTTTTATTTCGCCATCTGTCTCAGGCTCACGGCCTGGTCCTGGCTACCAGCCCGAGGGGTAACCTCGTTGAGCGCCACGACTGCGACGGGAGCAAATCCTCTCGCGAGGACCTGCCCCACCCGCCTTGCTCCCGGTTGGACATTCGCCTGGCCAGGGACATTGCTGCCCCTGCCGGTGGTCTCTTACACCACCACTTTCACCCATCGCCGACTGGTTCGGCTGGTCCGTTCGCTGTTGCAGTTGTCGTCACGCGCGGATTACTCCGGCGCGCCCCCACTTACTGTTTCGTGGGGCAACCTTGCCCGGCCCGACGCCTGCCCTGGGTTCTATCGGCACGGGTGTGCCGCGTCGATGAGAGGATACCTCTAGGCGTGCTTGCGGGGTAGCAAACCCGGAAGTCCCAGGGCAGGCGTCCGTCAGCCAGGCGGGGAGTCGGGAAGTTCCTCTAGACGTCTCGGAGAAGGCGCCTAGCGGCGAATCACTTACTTGTCGTCTTCTTGTTGTTAATAGTTGCTGCTGCAAGAGTCTGGTGAACCTATTCTAACCTGATTCTTCCGCAGCAACCCATATTGTACTACACTTGGACGGCTTTGTCAAGCACTTTTTTCACCATCTCCCGCTTCGCGCTGCTCAGCACGGCCTTCCTCTCCCGAGTCGGCATCTGCAGTGCGTCTGCCAGGGCGCGCTGATATTCAACTCGTCTAATATCTATCGCTGGCTTTTTCATCTAACCCGATTATATCACCGCGGATCATGATCGGCAAACGCGAAGCTCTAATTCCCTCCAGCCGCCGCCGGAGCAGCCAGAAAAGCAGACCGACTTCGAAAGTGACGGCAAGGGAGTTCGCCAGCGCCAGGCCACCGTGCCCCAGGTAATTCAACAGCACGACGCTGAGACCGATATTCCCTAGCATGGCCATGAACGCTACAATCAGCGGGGTCCGGGTATCCTTCTGCGCGTAAAACGTCCGCGCTACGATCTCCAGGGTCGAGTGGCCGACGAGGCCCAGGGCATAGAATTGTAGCGCCAGGTTGACCGCATCCGTCGAGGCCCGCCCGAAGCGCCCGCCCTCGAAGACAAGCTGAATGACCGGCCGGCCAAGGACGATCAGGCCAACTGCGGCAGGGACGGTCAGCAAGACGATGGCGCGCAATGTACCCGACATGGTCATGCGCAGTTGGTCGTGCTGGCCACGGGCGGCGAGCTCGGCCAGGGTGGGAAAGACGGCGGTGGCGACAGCCGTGGCGAAAACGGTCTCGGGCAACTGCATGATCAGCCAGCCGAAGTTGAGCGCGGAGATGCTGCCCTCGTCCAGTCGCGAGGCCAGGTTCGTCGTCACCAGCAAATTGACCTTGACTACGCCCAGGGCGAGCACCCGGGGGCCGAGTAAATCCAGCACCTGCCGCACACCGGCATGGGACAGGCCGAGGATCGGAAAATAGCGCATCCCGAAATGGATCAAACCTGGAATCTTGACGAGCAGGTGTAGTGCTGCCCCGATGACGACGCCAGCAGCCAGTCCGTAAATCCCAAGGCTGGGCGCCAAAAACACCGCACCGGTGATGATGCCAAGGTTGTAGAAAATCGGGGCGACAGCCGGCAGCAGAAAGTGTTGGTAAGCGTTGAGGATGCCCATCTGGATGCCACTGATCCCGAAGATTAACGTCGAAATCAAGATCACGCGCATTAGATCCACCGTCAACGCCTGGTGTTGGGGGGTGAATCCCGGCGCAATCACGGTGGCGACAAGCCACGGTGCGCCTAAAGCTGCCACCCCCGCCAGAATGGCCGTCGCCAGGAAGATCAGGTTGGTCACTGCACTGGCCAGCTTCCAGGCCTCTAGTTGGTCATGGCGG
>JBBITV010000045.1:0-14439 GCA_037440585.1 Chloroflexota bacterium | reverse complement strand
GTCCTTGTTGGTAGCGCCTCGCGCCACGAGCTCCAAGACTTCTCTCTCGCGCTCGGTCAGTCCATGCCCCGGCATCTCCTCGGCGGTACCTTTCCGGGTCTGCCGGGCGAACTCTTCCAGGATCCGGGTGGCCAGGCTACGCGGCAGAGGTGCCTCGCCCCGGGTGATCCCGCCCAGCAGGTCGAAGAAATCGGCCGTTCGCAGGCTCTTCAGTAGATAGCCTTCGGCCCCGCTCTTGATGGCCTCGAAGATGGTATGATCATCGTCACAGACGGTCAACATGACGATTTTGACGTGGGGCATCTCGGCCTTGATCAGGCGGGTAGCTTGCAGCCCATCGCAGTGCGGTAGACGTACATCCATGAGGATGAGGTCAGGCCGCACTTCGCGCGCCCTGGTCAGCGCCTCCAGGCCATCCCCGGCCTGGGCGACGACCTGGATACCGTGTTCGGCCAGGAGACCAGCGATTCCGTCCCGCACGAGTGGGTGGTCATCCACCAGGAGTACCCGAACGGGTGGCATTAGTTTATCCCCTCAGGTGGATCGCTACGGATCTCGCATTATCATATGGATATTTTATATTTTACCACAACTATTGCAACCTGTCAATGCTAATCTCTCAAAAAATCCGGCTCAATTCTACCCGGCCTTGGGAACCTGCTCAACCAGGCCATTGCCCAGGCCATCGAGCTCTCTGTCAAGAAGTACTGCTCCCTCCATGCCACGGTATCCGGCGTCGCCGGGGTGACCAGCGCCTTCGAGGTCATCGAAGACGGGGCTTGACAACCATGACGCAATGTGTTATAATATCGGTGTGACGCAGTGCGTTATGAACAAGAGGAAGAACTTTTAGGACAGAAGGAGATTTAACCATGCCTGAGAACACACCCGAGGTCAAGGAACCCAGGGCCAAGGTCGAGGCAGAAGTCGAGGAGAACGGGCACCACAACGGCACGATGCGCGGAGCGGTCCGCAAGACGTTTCTGGCGAGTATCGGCGCGGTAGCGACGGCCCAGGAGGAGCTTGAGGTCCTGGTTAACCGCCTGGTTGAGAAGGGCGAAAAGGCCGAGCGCGAGGGCCGGAAGACGTTTAAAGAGGCAGTGGAGCGTCGCCGCAGGCAAACATCCAGGCTGGAGAAGCAGCTTGACGAGCGCATTGAGACCGTGGTCGAGAAGGTGCTGGCACGCATGAACGTCCCGACCAAGAGCGACATTGACCGCCTGAGCGCTAAGATCGCTGAATTGACGCACAAAGTCGAAGAGCTCAAGAAGAGCTAGACACATTATTGCCGCGCCCGGAGAAAGGGAGGCCGACAAGCCTCCCTTTTCTTTCACCCTCCCACGTATTTGACGCTATGCGGCAAGAAGGCTATAATGACTGTGCGAAGAAGGAGGTCGGCAAAGTGTACGTGATCAAGCGTTACCCCAACCGCAAGCTCTACGATACTGAGCGGAAACGGTACATCACGCTGGAAGGCATTGCTGGACTGATCCGCAAAGGCAAGGACGTACACGTCGTCGACCACGAAACCGGAGAGGATCTGACAACCATCACCCTTTCGCAGATCATTCTGGAGCAGGAAAAACGCCGCGTCGGGATTCTGCCCAAGGGGATGTTGACCAACATGATTCGCACCGGCGGCGATACGCTCGATACCCTCAAGCGGTCCTTCTACACGTCCGTTGGCTTCGCGCGGATTCTCGAGGACGAGATCGAGAGGCGGATTGACATCTTGATGCGCCGTGGCGAGCTCAAAGAGGAAGAAGCGCACCGCTTACGTGAGGAACTCCTCTCGCAAGCGGATCGGCCTGCGGTTGAGGACGGTGGCGACAGTGTCCTTGACTCAGCCCTGGATCGCCTCAACATTCCATCACGGAGCGACCTCCGTCGACTGAGCGCCCAGCTCGAAGAATTGACCGCCAAGTTGGACTCTCTTCTCAAACGCCCCGAGGAGTGACCGGTCTTTGTTCTGTCTACCTGGCCTAAATAGAGCCAGTCTCCACTGGATACCCCTGTTCCGCTAACACTTGCGGGTACAACCGCTCCGCCGCTTCGAACAGCGGCGCTACCTGCATCGCCCGGACGATGGGGCCCTTGACCTTGATTTCGCCGGCAAAGAAGGATTCCCGCAAACTCACCCGGTTGAGCCAGATGTCGTGGAGCAGGTCGGCCGGGAGGGTTATGTCCAGATCGGCCTGGACGTGGTTTTCACCATAAGTGATTTCCATCGGTTTGCGCCGGCCGTTCACGGTGATGACTGCCTGGGGATCGGTCGTGCGCAGGCGTAAGACCAGACGCGCCTGGTGTATCACGCCCTCCGCTCCATTCTCGTCACGCATTCGCTCAAACAGCCGTCGCATTACGTTGTAGTACTCCTCTATCGTCGCGAAAACTGCCATTTTCCCCCCGCTAGTCAGGGCATATCTGGATGAAATCGCCCGCTAGCCAAGAAATACGGACCGTCGTTGTCTAAGCCGCGCATGTAACATGCCCTGGATGGAATTCCGCACCTGATCGCTGAGTTGTGAGACCAGGGGGATATTGTCAGCCGCTGCGGGTCCGTATTGGTCAGTCGGAATGGGCTCGCCGAAGTGGATAGTCCACTTGGTCGGCAGCGGCATGGTACCCAGCGGTCCCAACCAGGGCCAGGTCGGTGTAATCGGGAAGTACGGCATCCCGAAGACTTTCCCAAGCCAGTCCACCCGCGCCAGCATCGGGTAAATCTCTTCCGCGCCGACAACGGCCACGGGGACGATGCGCGCGCCGGTCTTGAGCGCAGTCTGCACAAAGCCGCCCCGCCCGAAGCGTGCCAGCCGATAGCGTTCCTTGAACAATTTGCCAACGCTCTTGTGGCCCTCTGGAAAAACGAGCACCACTTCTCCCTCGTTCAGTAAGCGTTCGCTATTCTCAGGATGGGCGAGAACCATGCCGATCTTGTTGAGCAGCATCGAGATGAATGGCAGGCTCGGGAACCACGAGGCGTACAAGGCCCGGACCATGCGGGGGCTGGGGTGTTGCAAGCGCATGGCCATGGCGATCATCGCGCCATCCCAGGGCAAGACGCCGGAGTGATTGCTGGCCAGTAGCACCGGGCCCTCGGCCGGGACGTTTTCGATGCCGAGGGCGTCCACCCGCCAGTATTTCTGATAAAGGAACTCGAACAAGGGCTTGATGGCACTGTAAAATTCCTCGTCGTAGCCGTATTGGTCGACCTGGTACTGGCCTTGAAGACGGCGCTTGAGGGAGCCAGCCTGGTACTCCAGGGTGTAGTTGAGCATATACCACAGGCCCTTCCAGGTGTCCAGGTCGAGGTAGTCACCGCTCAGGCTTTCTTTGAGACTGGCCAGGATGCCTGATCGCAAGTCGGGGGAGAGCCGGCGCAGATTGTCCTCTAGCAAGCGCACAAAAGCCAGCGGCGAGAAGGGCGGCGGCTGGTAGTCAGGGCTCATCCGGCGCACAACTTCTGTCAGGCGCTCCAGCTCGGACCGCAATTGCTCGCGCAGCGCGGCCTCATCCGAGTCTGGAGTCTGGAGTCCGGTGTCCAGAGTCTCGGCAGCTACAGTATCAGCAGCCTCTACCTCGGGCGCATGGCGCCGGCAGTAGCTTGTGCCGGCCACGGCGCGGTTCCGGCATGGCTGGCCGGCCCGGGTCAAAGCCTGGCAAAGGCCACCCGTTGGAGCCTCGACTTCGGGCTCAGAATTCTGGGACTCGGACTTCGTTTCTAGTGTGTCATCCATCGTGGTCATACCTCCCCTGAACCAGAATTGGGGGGCCGGGGGGGCAGTAACGCGCGGTCGCGCGGCCCAGACCGGCTACAAGACGAATCTGATTTTGCCGCACGACCGCGCGTTAGGAGCGCCGGGCGTCCATCGCGCGCCGGAGCTGCGCCTCGGCCTGGTGCAACGCCGATTCGGCGTACCGGAAGGGGCTCAGCCGCAGCTCTTCGGCGAAGGCGTTGACGGTCTCCTCGCCGGTGAAGCGCGGTGTGAATCCCAACACCTCCCCCATCCGCGTCAAGTCAGCCACCCAGGGATAGCGTAGATAATCCAGGTCCAGTGGTATGTGACGGCGCAGGGAAACCGGCGCGTCACCCAGGAGCCTCAGCCCGCCGTAGGCGAAGGGATGGAAGATGGGCAGCGGCTGGCGCCCGGCCAGCCGGATGACCTTAGCCAACGGCAGCACCCCTTCAGCCGCGACGTTAAAGACTCCGGCTGCTTCGACCGCCACGGCATGGGCCAACGCCTCGACGACGTCATCCTCGTGGATCACTTGCATCAGCGGGTCGAAGCCGAGCAGGGCGGGCACGACCGGTTCACGCAGCCATGCGGTCAGCGGGGTGCGCGCCGTCGGTCCAAGAATGCCGGCGAAGCGCAGGACGGTTACGTTCATTTGAACCGCCTGGTGAACCGTCTGGTGAACCGCCTGGCTATTGAAATCGCGGACAAAGTTTTCGATCTCGACCAGGTTGCGGATGTAGCTGTAGCGGCTGGCGGCGCGCACAGCCTGGCGCTCCGTAATAAATGCCGGGTTATCGGGCCGCGCGCCGTAGACCATGGTGCTGCTCATCAGGATGAGCTTGCGCACGCCAGCCTGGGCACATGCCTTCACCACTTCCGTCACGCCGATGGCATCCATCTCGAAGGCGTGCTCAGAGTGCGTGGTGCCAGCAGCGAAGGTCAGGTGACAAACCGTATCGACTTTCTCGGCGCGAAACAGGTCCGCCAGGCGCGGATTGCGAATATCGGCCGGGACGAACTGGGCGTACTCGAATGACGTTTCCGGCCTGGCCATATCCACGGCGAGCACGCGATAGTTCGGCTCCGTCTCCAACCGCCGGACGAGCCGGGCGCCCCAATAACCTGTAACGCCGGTAATGAGAACTGTTTTTTCGGCTGACATCTATTCAAACTCCCAATGACCAATGACCAAATCCCAAACTGGTCATTGGGATTTGAGATTTGGGATTTGGGATTTGGGCATTTTCTGTCGCAGTTGGTCCGCCAGTGCCCGCTTCCTGACAATATCCTCGTCAGTAATGTAGCGTCCGAAGCTGCGCAAGCCAGCCAGCTCAAAGCCGTGTTTCTTGAACAGGCGATAGATTTCCTTAACGCGCTCTATCTCAATGTTGCGCCCAAGGGTGTAGTCCTCGAAGCGGCCTTCCATCGCCAGCAGAGTCGTTTCGGCCAGGCAGGCGTAGGCCGTCTTGGGCGGGAGGCCGATGTCAAAGCCAAAGTCCACGTCGCCCGGGATGTGAATCTCGCCGGATTCGATGACCAGCACGTCCGGGCGTTGGGCGGCATCCTCTTCACGCACGTCGGGCGGACGCGCCACATCGCACACCACAGCGCCCGGTTTGAGCCTGTTCACGTCGAGTACCTTGCCCGTCAGGGCACTGGTGGTGGTGACGATCAGGTCGGCATCACCGACGAAGTCGTCGGGGGTGGTGGCGATAGTGATGCGGGCGTTGGGCGTCTCGGCCTCGATGATGCGCTTGAGCTCGATGAGCCGCTCTGGGCGAGGCGCCACCAGGGTAACGTCGTAGATGGCCTGGGCCAGGAGCCGGGCGCAGACGGCGCCGATGGAGCCAGTGGCGCCGATGACGACCGCTTTGCCCTGGTCGATGCGGCCGCCCATCTTGAGGACGGCTTGTTTGGCGGCCTCCAGCGTCGCCGCCACAGTCAGCGAGTTCCCAGAGGTGATCGCAATGTTGGCCTTTTGCGCCACGGTGATCCCCGCATCTCCCACGACCGAGGTAAAGGCGCCCAGGCCCATGATCTTGGCGCCCAGCCGTTCGGCCATGCGCGCGGCGACGATCAGCCGCCGGTAGGTGAAGCTGGGAGGGCGCCGCATGAGCTCACCGGGTGTTGCGCCCAGGCTGAGCAGGTAACCTTCAACCTTCTGTCCGGTGGCCGGTGAAACAGCGCCGGTGATCCGCGAAATGTAGATCGGCTTGATCTGGGCGGCACCCCATTCTACCAACCGTTTAGGGAGGAAGCGCAGCGGTTGCAGCATGGGGTGTTTGAAAATATGATCGACCGCCAGCGGGTGAATAACGAAGGCGAAGCGGTTGATCTCGTCATGCGGGTCGCGCAGATGGACGATCTCCGGCTCCCACTCCAGGTCGGCCAGGAGATTGAGGTAGACGTTGGGAGACAGGGCTTGGGCCGGGTCGGGACGCAGGGCGGCCAGGACGCCTTCGACCAGGGCAGCACTGGCGCGCGGCGCCGCATCACCCAGGCGCGGCATGGTCAGGATCACCGTCTCTACCCCCCGGGCGCGCAACGTCGCCAGGTCGTCATCGGTCACGGTCTCGGCGAGAATGACTTTGCCGCGCAATCCGGGGGGCGCGAAGCGGTGAATCAGGCTGTAGTCGCCAGCTATCACGTCGGCCCAGTGGAAGTCGGCCTGGGCGCGCGGGGCGGCCTGTCCGGCTGGCGGCGGCCACAGGACATCATAGGGTTGCCGGCGCAGCCGGGATAGTCCCAGGCGCGCGAACAGGTCCAGCCAGCGCGGTGCGGGCAGCGTGCGCGGCAAGCCCAGGTGGATCGCCGGATCGCCCAGGCGAATATCTTGCGTATATCCTTCTAGAGCCTGAAGCAGCCCGGCCTGATTCAGTGCCGAGACCAGAAAGACGCGCTTGAAGTTAAAAATGCCTGGACGCGCCCGGTCCGCCTGGCGAATGGCCCAGCGCGTCAAGGCGTCCCGCACCCCGCCGCCGTCTACGATGGAGGTCATGCCCGCCGATGCCAGCAACTCGGGGGCATCGCTGTGCAAGACTCGCTGGGATCCGAGGGTGAGCCACAGCGCCATGCCTTCCAGCGCAATTGCGTCTACTTTGCCGTCATACTGACGTATCAGCTCGCGCACCCGGGCCAGATCCCGGTTTGCCCCACACCGGGTGACAGCCACCGCTTGACCCAGCAGGGTTGCAGTAAAGGTGCGGTCTTCAGTCGCAGATCCGAGATGGATACTGACGATCTGCTTCATCAAACCCTCTACTCAATGACCAAATCCCAATGACCAAATCCCAATGACCAAATCCCAATGACCAAATCCCAATGACCAATGATCCATTTGGGATTTGGGATTTGGTCATTGGTCATTGTTTGGGCGGTGTGAGCTTCAGCACGCGATTGTTCTGCTTGTCGGCGATGTAGAGGTTGCCGGCAGCATCCATCGCCATGTCCTCCGGGTCGCGGAACTCGTCTGGCCCAGACCCCAGTTTGCCAAATTCAAGCACGGGCCTGCCCTCCGCGTCGAATTTCTGAATGCGGTGGTTTAAGGCATCGAGCAGATAGACCGATCCGGCCGGATCGACGACGACCGCGCGCATAAGGGTCTTGTCCTGGCCGGCGTGGACGTTGCCGATACGCTTCAATAACTTCCCGTCCGGGGTGAATTGCTTGACGTAGAAGTCGCCCAGGTCGGTCACCCACAGGTTTCCGGCGCTGTCCAACTTTACACTGCGCGGCCGGATAAACTGGTCGTCACCGCCCCCTGGGGAGCCAAAGGCGAACAACGGGCGGCCGGCAGGGTCGAGTTTCTGAAGCCGGACGTTCCCCTGGTCGACCACCCAGAGATTCCCCTGCGTATCGATGGCGACATCGGTGGGCTGGTTAAACTCGCCTGGCCCCTTACCGGCCTTACCGAGGGTCGTGATGAGATTACCTTGAGCATCGAAGTGCTTGACCTGGTTGCCCGTCACGTCGGCGACGTAGAATCCGCCGGAGCCGTCCAATGCCAGGCCGCTCGGAAGGCGTAAGGTGTCCGGGTCTACCTTGACCAACGTGCGGATGATTTTGCCATCGTTATTGACCAGGTGCACACCGGCCGCATCGGCAACGTAGATCTGGCCTTTGGCGTCAAGGGCTACGCTTAGCGGACGGTTGAGCCCACCCGGCACCGGTCCCACCGGCGTATCCCCCGGCTGCGCCGGGGCAGGTTGCTCAGAACACGCAACCAGCGCCAACACGACGACGAAGGTGGCGGCGACGACGCCAGACTGATGCAAGATACGCGACGCGAGCGCGCTGCCGCCGGCACGGTGTCGATTTTCAGATAGAGACATTATGAAGTGTTCCCCCTTGCTGTGAGGTCAGGATTGAGAATGAGCGGAATTATAGCACTGAGGGGGGGTGGGGTCAACCATCTGACAAGCCCTGTTGCTTTAAAGACCAAGGGGGCTCATTCCGGAACGTAAGGCTATCAAATAACTGTAGAGTATACATTGCTTAGCATCCAGAACTTGACGAAAGACTTCGGCGGGTTGCGGGCCGTTGATGCCTGCACCTTCGAAGTCCCACCCAATCGCATCTACGGCTTGATTGGCCCCAATGGCTCAGGGAAGAGCACGGTGTTCAACCTGGTCACGGGCTTTTACCAGGCCGATAGCGGTGACATCTGCGTGGTGCTCATCACCCAACAATACTGTACTCGTACTTGCCCGTGATTGGCTTCCCTTCCGCAAAGCGGCTAAAGCGGAAAAACGAAATGTCTACGTCCGTCGTGCGGCCCTCGGTGATGAACTCAGCCATGAGCTCGCCGATGGCCGGCGAGAGTTTGAAGCAATGGCCGCTGCCGCCCACGGCGCAGTAAAAGCCTTCGACACCAGGCATCCGGTCCAGGATCGGATTCCAGTCGGGAGTGATGTCATAGATGCCAGCCCAGCCACCTTTAGAGAAGCCGTGCTCCATGATGGGATAGCGGCGCGCGAGTCGTTCTGAGAACTCAACAATGGTCTCGAAATTGCAGCCCTCGTCGTAATGGTCCGGATCGGCCAGGTGAGCCGCGTCGCCGGGATCGATAGAGCCGACCAGAGTCAGTTCGCCCGTCTCCGGGCGCATGTAGCCCATGTTCACGAAATCGGCGTAGATCATGTGGCGCGGGCCGAACTCGGGCGGGCGGCGGAAGGTGGCGACTTCATGCCGACTCGGCTCCAGCGGGATGTCGATACCGACCATCCGGGCCACGCGCCGGCCCCACGCACCCGCCGCGTTCACGACGATGGGCGTCTCGATCTCAAACTTGTCCGTGACGACCCCACGCACCCGGTCGCCTTCCAGCCTGATCGACCGGACTTCGGCCTGCTGGTGGATCTCCGCACCCAGGCGGCGGGCGGCCTGGGCAAAGCCCGTTGTCGTCGAAACCGGATCGGCGTAGCCTGAATCGGGCTCGTAGGCTGCGGCTACGATGTCCTCGGTGTACAGTCGTGGCTCCAATTCCTTCAGGTTCTCAACCGGCACCACCTGCGTGTTGATCCCCACCGACTGTTGCAGCTCGACGTTGGCCTTGAGCGCCGCCACATCCTGAGCGCGGGCACCCATCAGAAAGCCGGTCTGCACGAAGCCGGCATCGCCGCCGACCACGTCGTCCCAGTTCTGGAAGTAGCTCAGGCTCCTGCGCGCCATCCGGGCCGTTTCCTCGTTGGAGTAATGCTGGCGGATGATGGCGCTGGAGCGCCCGGTGGGGCCAGAGGCGAGGAAATTCTTCTCGAGCAATGCAACTTTGACGCCGCGCCTGGCCAGGTGGAAGGCGATGCTGGCGCCAGTGCATCCGCCGCCGATGACGACGACGTCGGCTGTGTGGGGCATGGTTGGTCTCCTCTGTTGTTGGGGTTGGGCGCAATTATAGCATGGCGGTGGGGGTGAGTCAATCAGTTGTGCACAGGCCCACTTTACACTTAGACCATATTAGTGTAAACTTAGGCCAGGATTGAGTTTCACGTTCTGGGTGTTTGGACGAAGTGTCTTGCTCCTCAAAATCTGAAGCTGAGGATTCAGCCGTTGCAAGGAGGTGGTGATCATGGCATCCGAGCCTGCGGGCCTCTCTCGCCTCAGTCAGGCCGAGGGCTGGGAGTTGCTGCACCTGGCACGGCGTACTTTGGAACGCGCCCTACTGGATGGCGACTTCAGCCGCCCGGACGTGGCCGGCCTGCCGTCCCATCTGTTGGAACCTGGCGCTGCCTTTGTCACCCTTACCATCGACGGCGAACTGCACGGCTGCATCGGCTCGGTCGAGGCACGCCGCCCGCTGGCCCTGGACGTCGCCGACAACGCCTTGAGTGCCGCCTTTAACGACCCCCGCTTCGCGCCCCTCACGCCCGACGACCTGCCGCGTCTCAGTATCGAAATCTCGATCCTGAACCCACTGCAGCCACTGGCCTATACTTCCTTTGCCGATCTGATCCGCCAGGTGCGGCCAGGAGTAGACGGTGTCCTGATCACCCGCAAGCACCGGCGCGGCCTGCTCCTGCCCCAGGTATGGGAACGCATCCCCGACCCCGCTGAGTTCCTGTCCTATGTCTGCCTGAAAGCCGGGTTGGCTGCGGACGCTTACCTCAAGACCAGACTCGACGTGTTTGTATTTCAGGTACAGATATTCAGTGACCAAACCCGAATGACCGAATCCCAGTGACCAATCTTCTTGGGATTTGCCTCAATTGACGGTGACCCCCAACACTATTACAATTTTAGCAATGTCAATGGTTTTGTGAAAAAAGGACGAGATACGATGGCTCATTCGATTTACCTGGATCATGCTGCCACTACCCCAGTGCGCCCGGAAGTGCTGGAGGCAATGCTGCCGTACTTTTCCGAACGATTCGGCAATCCCTCCAGTATCTACGAACGCGGTCGGGTGGCATTGCAGGTACTGGACCAGGCGCACCAGACAGTCGCAGAGATACTTGGTTGCAGTGGTCGCGAGATCATCTTCACGAGCGGCGGTTCGGAAAGCGACAACTTTGCGATACGCGGTGTGGCCTTTGCCAACCGGGAGCGAGGCAACCACCTCATCACCTCCCGTATCGAGCACCATGCTGTCTTGCACACGTGCGAGCAGTTGGAAAAGCACTTCGGCTTCGAGGTGACTTACCTGCCCGTCGACAGTCACGGGCTGGTGGACCCGGACGACGTGGCGCGGGCAATCACCAGTCGCACGACGCTCATCAGCATCATGTATGCCAATAACGAAGTCGGCACACTCGAGCCCATCGCCGAAATCGGGCGGATCGCCCGCGAATACGGGGTGACGTTCCACACCGACGCGGTCCAGGCAGGGATGGCGCTGGACCTCAACGTGAACCGGCTCAATTGCGACCTGCTGTCGCTTTCGGCGCACAAGTTCTATGGGCCCAAGGGAGTAGGCATCCTCTACGTGCGCAAGGGGGTAAAGCTGCTGCCGGTGCAGACCGGCGGGTCGCAGGAACGCAACCGGCGCGCCGGGACGGAGAACGTGGCTGGCATCGTCGGTGCAGCCACAGCCCTGCGCCTGGCGCAGACAGCCCGCCAGGTGAACAACGCGTACATGGTGCAACTCCGCGACCGCCTTATCGCCGGTGTGCTGGATCGGGTCCCCGGCGTGCAGTTGACTGGGCACCCCAGCCAGCGGCTGGCCAACAACGCCAGTTTTGTGATCCCGGGCATCGCTGGTCCGGAAGAGTTGCTGCTGGGATTGGACCTGCAAGGGATTGCCGCGTCCAGCGGCTCGGCCTGCACCTCAGCCTCACTGGAACCGTCGTTCGTGCTACGCGCGATGGGGATCCCATCCCATATTGCCGTGGGCAGCTTGCGGCTGACCCTGGGACCGGAGAACACTGCAGAAGAAATAGATTATGTGCTGGGAGTTCTGCCCGACCTGGTGCATAAGCTGAGGGAACTCGGGGGAACTCAGAGGAACTCGTAGGAACTCGTAGGGACTGCCCTCCGAGTTCCTCTGAGTTCCCATGAGGTCCTCTGAGTCTAAGTTTTGACCAACCTTTGACCTCCAGGTGGTTGACAAGACCTGTCCATACCCGTATAATTGGGGAGGTTGACTGGGCCCTGTCTATCTGATTCAGTAGCCAGTAGCCAGTAGTCAGATCGTCTGATTACTGACGACTGATTACTGATTACTGAGTTGGGTAGCAGGGCTTGACGTTGAATAGCGACAGTGCGAGTGAGAGGTAGATTCATGGCTGAGCATGGTGCTGAAAAGGAGCAGATTGAGCACATAATTCCAGCAGAAGCAGAGGACGATCCGGTACTGGAAGAGCAGGTCAAGCAGAATATCCTGATCACATCCTGGAATAAGCTGCTGGACATGCTCAATCCGGTGTATAACTGGGGCCGGCGCAATTCGCTCTGGCCGATGGGCTTTGGCCTGGCTTGCTGCGCGATCGAGATGATCTCTACCGCAGCCTCGCGTTATGATATCTCGCGCTTCGGCGCCGAATTGTTCCGCGCCTCCCCTCGCCAAGCCGACGTGATGATCGTCTCGGGCACAGTCACCAAGAAGATGGTGCCCAACATTGTCCGACTGTACAATCAGATGGCCGAACCCCGGTACGTCATCTCGATGGGGGTATGCGCCACCGGGGGCGGACCATTTAAGGAAGGTTACAACGTCGTCTCCGGGATCGACAAGTACATTCCGGTAGACGTATACGTTGGCGGTTGCCCGCCTACCCCCCAATCTCTGCTCCATGCGCTCATGAAACTTCAGGAGAAGATCGACGGGCAGCGCATCCAGGAGGTGCCCTGGTACAAGCGCGGCCCGGTCGAGGAAATTCCGGTGCCAATCCTGGGACCTGATCTGATCGACCCACGGCAGTTCCCGGCGATCAGGCGCGCGGCCGTTCAGTGGGCGCGGGAGCAGGGGAACCAAAGAGCAGGGGAGCAGGGGAGCAGGGGAGCAGAGGAGATGATTTCACCTGTGCCCCCTGGCTCTCCTGCTCCCCCGCCCCCTAGCTCCCCTGCACAGGTGCAGGAGGCGGGTGCGGCTGCTCCAGTCGCTGCGGTCCCGGCCGGGGTGCCCAAGAGCGCCAAGGGTGGCAAGACCCCGCCGCCATTGTCTGCCGAGCGCAAGGCCAAGATCGCCGAGCAGGCGAAGAAGGACCAGGGATAGGGGGTGAGACGATGACGGTTGCGACGAAAGCTGAACAGATCAAGGTCATCGATCCCGCCCCGGAGGGTTTGGCCGACCAGCTTAATCGCCAGTTTCCTGGGGCAGTCAGTCAAGACCCCTACGGCGCCCTCGTCATAAACCCCGACCACTACCTCGACGTTGTTACCACCCTCAAGGACTCCGAAGACCTCAAATACAATTACCTGGCTAACCTGACCTGTACCGACTTCCCCGACCGCTTTGAGGTCGTGTCGCACCTGTGTTCCATCGACCGGGGCGGGGGGCCACTAGCGATCAAGGTCTATGCCGACAAGGCCGACCCGGTGGTGCCGTCACTGGTCCCCATCTTTGCTGGCGCCGACTTTCAGGAACGCGAGGTCTATGACCTGTTTGGGATTCGTTTTGCCGGGCATCCCAACCTCAAGCGCATTTTGCTGTGGGAAGGCTTCTACGGCCACCCAATGCGTAAGGACTGGAAAGAAGCGTACTACGAAGAGGACCATAAGCCTTTCGCCAGTCGCTGGCCAGGGGGGCACCACGTTCGCAGTGAGGAAAAGAATCCCTGGGGGAAGAACGTCACCTACCCGCCGGGATGGGACCCGGATACTCTGATATCCAACGGCGACAAGATTCCCATCGTCGAAGCCGAACAGTTGAGGCTGGGCGGGATCAAGACCGACAGGCTGATCGTCAACATGGGGCCACAGCACCCGAGCACCCATGGCGTGTTCCAGATGCGCGTTACCCTGGATGGCGAAACAGTGGTCGATCTCGAGCCGGTCATGGGCTACATGCACCGCAACCACGACAAGATTGGGGAGCGCAACCTGTGGCTCGGCAACATGCCCTTTACCGACCGGCTGGACTACATCGCCAATATGTCCATGGAGCTAGGCTACGCCATCGCCGTGGAGAAACTGATGGGTCTCCAGGTGCCCGAGCGGGCGGAGTATATCCGGGTAATCATGGCCGAACTAACCCGCGTCCAGAGCCACTTGTGGAGTATCGGTTTCCTGCTGAACGACCTGGGCGCGTTCTTCACCCCGTCGCTGTACGCCATTGAAGAGCGCGAGTTGATCCTGGACTTGTTCGAAATGACGACGGGCTCTCGGCTGATGTGCAATTACATGCGCTTCGGTGGCGTCGCCTACGACTTACCCGAAGAATTCATGCCCATCGCCCGTGAACTGGTGTACAACCGCTTGCCGCGCGCCATCGACCAGATGGATCGCTACCTGACCCAGAACGAGATCGTGCTCACACGGACAAAAGGCGTCGGGGTGCTGCCGCGCGACATGGCGATCAATTATAGCACGTCTGGCCACATGCTGCGCGCCTCGGGTGTCCAGTACGACATTCGCCGCGCCCAACCGTATTCTATCTATGACCGCTTCGATTTCGACATCCCGGTCTACTACGGCTGTGACGCGTACGACCGCTATCGGGTCCGGATTTTCGAGATGCGCCAGAGCGTGCGCATCCTGCAGCAGGCACTGGAGCAGCTCCCGGCAGGCCCCATTCTGGCGGGGAAGAAAGCCTGGCAGATCCGCGTATCCA
>JBBITV010000044.1:0-14489 GCA_037440585.1 Chloroflexota bacterium | reverse complement strand
CAACACAACGGCCCCGAATATTAGCAGGGCATTCGCCCAATCCAACGCCCGAGTCATTTGAAGCCAGAGACACGTGATGAGGAAGAGACTCATCAGCGCGCCCTCACGCACGGCGCGCCAGCGATCTTCAGGCACGTGCGGCGAGGCAAACCGGGCATGCCACGCTGCCGCCAGGGGACTGACGGTGCCTACCAGGGCGACGAACAGCAAGCCAAAGAAAGCCATCTGGTTTACCAGTGTAGGCGGAGTACTCAGGACAATACTCCCGACGCCCAGCCAGCCCAAGGTCGCCAGGAGCAGGAGAAGACGGAGCTGTATGCGGGAAACTTTGACTCTTGAACCAGCCATGCCGACATTATACTCCAAAACCTGTGCTGCTGGCAAACCCGCTTGGGTGAGCATATTAGGGCCCTGTCATTGTCACCGCGAGCGCAGCGAAGCGGCCTCCTTCCACCCAGGTGGAGATTGCTTCGCTCCGCTCGCAATGACACTTGGGCGGACTTTGACAGGACTCTGGGTGAGCATATCGGGTTGCGGGAGAGTGGCAAGACTTTCTCAGATGTGATATAATTGAACCAATCGCGTGGCTGAGTTGCAGGAGAATCCAAAGCTTTCAGGGAGGAGGAGACCATGCTGTTACGAGGCAAGCTCATCGCGGAAACACCACTTTTCCGGGGGAATGCTCGCAAGACGTTGTTCACCCGAGACGGTGACGGCACGCAGCGGCTGATCTCCCTGGCCGGGGAAGTCTCGGGAACGGCTCAAACTCTGATGGATGCCTTCATCGGGCGATCGCGTGACGGTAAGAACCTTGGCTTGCTTAACCGGCTGTGGCTGCGCCTGTATGATAGCCCGATGCCTGAGGGTCTGATTACAAACGTGGATTGTTCGTTACAGACAGAATCTTACCCGCGCGACCGTTTCTTCGACCTGCGCATGGGCCTCAAATTAGACGAAGATCGCCTGGCCGCAGAGGCGAATGCCAATTACAAAATGGAAACGTTGTTTCGCAATGTCGCCTTTGAGTTTACGATGATGGTCAACGATACGGTCTTACAGAAAGGTGACAACGCGGCGCGGCTGTATTATATCCTCGAGGAACTTCGTGAAGGCCGCTTTTGGTTCGGCGGGGGTAAGAGCAAGGGGTTGGGACGTTGCCGGCTGGAGGTGCAACTCCCGTTCTCAGCGCCCGCAGCCGCACCCCCGATCCGTCCTGGAGCCAATCACTTGAAGATCGCCTTAACCTTTGACGCCCTGAACCCCGTGCTGGTCGGCTGGAACTGGGGTAAGGTAGACCCCGAGGTGCCCGCTTTTGCTGCCATTGAAGGCCGCGTGCTGGTCGAGGCGATGCGCGACCTCCCTGACCCGATCCGCAAGCGGTTGGAGATGGTCATCGGCGGGCCTATTCTCAGTCCGGAAGATTGGAAGCGCAAGCTGGCCCAGTATCTGCCACGCATCATTGCCATCTGGCTGCAGGAGCGCTCCACTGGAGAAGTGGAGTCCTGGACGCTGCGCGCGCCAGCCCTGGCCAAGCTAAGCAAAGGGAAATATGCACTCTCCAAGAAAGTAATCGATGCCGTTCAACCGCTGGTCGAGCGGCCTTTCCCCAGCCGGGAAGCCGCCGATGCTACTCTCAAAGAGGCCCTGGGCGACAAGGCCAACATGGCGAAGCGGATCCTCGAAGTGATGGACCATCAACGCCAGGCGGGCCAGCAACTCAATCGCGAAGCGTGGCTGGAGGTCGCTGGCAGCCTGGGACTCGACCCGGCTCTGGAAGACCGTCTGGCCGCTCAGATCGGCAACGAAGCTGCGCTGACGGACATGCTCACGGAGGCGTGCGGCCAGGTTCTGCCCCGGCTCTACCTGCAAGTGGACCAACAGATCACTTTGCTGCAAAGCGACGCCTGGGTGGACGCTGAGATCGCCACCCGCGAAGAACACTTGCGGATTAAGACCCTCCTGCTTGAAGGCAAGATCGGCGAGCAGCAATGGGGTGAGCGCAGCCAGCCGCCTGAAGGGATCAGTGCCGCGGCATGGCGGGGATTCCTCGAAGAACATAGCCGCGTGCGCTACCAGCACATACTGCACCCAGCCAATCTACGCAAGAGCATCACCAACGACCGCAACTTCATCGCCTTCCTCAAGGCCCACCGGGAGCGCGTCCGCCAGGAGCTGGTCCAGCCCCACCACATTGACTTCCGGGTCGGCGGCCCGTCCAGCCGCGAAGTCTCCCGCAAGTACGGGAAGCCCTACGACACGATGTTTATGCGCATGCTCGCCTGGACGCCGTCCTCCCAAGAGGAAGGCGCCTGGGAAATCTACATCCCTGGCAGCACGATCAAGGGGGCCTTCCGGAGGCGAGCCTCGCAGGTGTTGAAAACACTCTGGGGCGAATCCCCTCGCACCACCAAGATCCTGGATCACCTTTTTGGCACGCAGGGGCAGCGGGGAACCATCTTCTTCTCTGATGCATATCTTTCCGATCCGCACGATCCACAGCGGGCCTGGTGCTCAATGGATGGGGTGCGGATGGACCCTCAGACCGGCCGCCCGGTGGAAACCGCCAAACGCGATTATTTGTTCGCCTATGGTGAGAAGCTCGTTTTCCAGCTCCAGATGGACATCCAGGATATTGGCGAAGAGGATATGGAAGCGTTGTCCGTCCTGGTTCACCTGCTTCAGGATTTCGAGCACGGCGATATTCCCTTAGGTGGCGAGAAGACCAGCGGGTTTGGTTGTGTCAAAGCAAAGATCGCCGAGATCTCCTGGCTGGCAGCCTCCCCCAATGGCATCACCCGCAAACTGTTTGGAGACCAGGCGCTGACCCAGGATGGGATCTGGCATCGCTTGACCCTGAAGGGCCAGGCGGCTGCCAGTGGGTTGCAGTTTATCGCTCCCATGACTGCCAGGCAGGCGGCCCAGACTCCCCCCCGGGCCGCGGCCGGTTTTATTTCTCACCGGGCTTTCGGCGGCTACTGCGGCACGCTCGCCGTGGAAGCCGAGGTCTTGACGCCCCTCCACGTGCGGGAGAGCGGCGAGCCTTCGTTCAAGGCCAGACTGGACGACGGCCCTGTCAATGGCTGGGACTTCTTTTCCATGTCGCCACCCGAGTCAGCCATGCGTCCCGAGACCAGGCTTTACGCCATCCCCAGCCGCAGTCTCAAAGGGATGCTACGCCACCTCTACACGATTGCCAGCGATTCCATCACGCCGAGTCCTGATTTGAGCCGCCTGAATCCCGTGGATAGTCTATTTGGCTGGGTAGGCCAGGGTCCCAACCAATCCATCATGGGGCGTCTGGTGTTCAAGCTCGCCCTCTTCGACGCGCCCGAACTGGCCTGGTTCAAAGTCCCGTACCCGTACACGGGATGGCAATTTACCGGCGGGCAATGGAAACACACCGCCAACCGCGCCGTGCCCATGTTCCAGATTGCCAAGACCTGGCGGCTATTCCTCCACGCGCCGCTGGCACCCTTCGTTAAACGGCTGGACGATTTCCAGCCTGATACGGTCCAGACAAGCTACACCCGGGCGATTCTGCCCGGCGGGCGCGCTCGTTTCACCATTCGTTTCTGGAACCTGGAGGAGCAGGAACTCCAGCGATTGATCTGGTGTGTCGCCCTGGAGCCTGGTCTGGCCCACAAACTAGGCCACCATCGCTACGTCGGGTTCGGCAGCCTGCGCCTGCATCTTCTCCCCGAGAGCTTCCTCATCAACTGGGGCGACCGCTACACGGGCCAGGCCGAACAGAGCTGGCGTGTGCCGCTGCGGGTTGACGCTTGGATCAATCCCAAGGTGATCGCATATTACCCTGAGCTGCAAAGGGCACTGGATGCTAAGCCGCTTTGATTGGCTACGCCGAAGCCGCACCGGGGGAGAGCTGCTGGCCACTTTGCAGTACCTGGCGGCAACTGCTGACAAGGAGACCGGGAGACAAGGAGACAAGAAGCAAAGGGAACCGCCTCCTGGTCACCCTGTCACCTTGTCACCTTGTCAGCAATTGGGGCCTCCCCCCTCCGCTTTAAACGGCCCTTGCCTGCGCTGCTGGATCTATCCTCGCGCCACGACGAAATCTAACGCGCGCTACTGCCCCACTTGCCGGTCTATTCTGGACCGGGCCTGGCAAATGGGCACGCTTTCACGCTACGCTGTCGTAATCTGGGGATTTGTCAATCAGTTGCCACGGCAACTCCGCCCGGGTAGCAGTTCGCGTGACAGCCGCATCTTAGGTGCGTACGTCCACGATGACAACCGCTTCCTCCTGATGTTGCACCATCTTGAGATCAAGCGCTGGCTCCAGGAGCTCGTGATGTATCATGGTGCCGAACTGAAGGGCCTGATCCAGATTTTTCCCACCACGGGCGTCAGAGGTGCCGGCATGGGTGACCTCCTCGCCCGCGTTATACACAACGAGGCCAGGTTTCCTTTGGATCGGCTGCGGGTCCGCTTCTTTTCTGCTCCTCACCAAATCTTCGCCGCCAGTCTCCATGACCGGGAAGGTGTGTTGACCTTTGAGGTCACCGACTTTCTGAACATGCTAGAAATGGCGAGCGTGTTCCGGACTGTTCTACGCCCCGACGAGCAAGAGAATCTGCATAAGCTTCTGGAAATGGGAAATACCGGGGAGGCGCAGTTTTTGTGGGGCCGATTCATGGGCGCCTTGAGCCAGGAAGCCAGGGATATGTTAAATGCCTGGAAGATCCGGCAGTGGTCAAAGCCACGGATTGATCTGCTCTACGCACTGGTCGAAAATGTGGGATTTTATCAGTCCCGTTAACCTTATCCGTTATCTCCTGGTCTGGAGAGTCAATAGCTCGCTGGTCCAACTGCCGCGTTGCCTGCCCACGGCTTTGTCACAAGTCGTGGGCACTATGATTGCCAACCGCCTGCCTACTCAGCGGGCCCGCGCATGGCGCAAAGCCCTCGGGGAGCAAGGGGACAGTTGGCCCATCGAAGCCGTGCTGTTTACGTACCCGGGCAAGCGAACCTACGGGCCGGGAGAGACAATTCTGTGGGAGCTCAAGCTCCTTGGGGACAGTGCGGATCACGGGCTTTTCCTGGAACTCATCTTACCGGCGCTGGAAGAGGCTGCCTCGACCACCGATCCCCAGTGGCACCACTCCAATAGCTTGTGGGGCCGCTTTGACATCCAGGCAGTCTACGCCGCTCGGGGGGCACGGTGGGAGCCGGTGGTCAGCGAGGGACGCCTGGACCTGTCCTATCGTGCCAGCCCCACCCAGTGGGCGGAGGGCCTGACGTTCGGCCTGGATTTAAATCGGCACTTCCGCCGCCTGACCTGGATCACACCCGTCGATTTTGGATGGCCGATTCTGGAGTTTGGATTATTGGACGCCGGGTCCAATCCAAAATCCAAAATTTGTAGTGAGCGAAGCGAATCTATCCAAAATCCAAAATCGGAGGAGCCGACTTTCCAGGACGTCCTGAATGCCTTGATGGACCGGATGGCGCTGTTCCTCCCGGGCAAAAAACGAACTGCTCAAGACGTGTGGGCACGGTTGAGCTCGGACGAACAAACTGCCATCTCACTTGCGTTGCAACAGGCCAAACCGGTCACTTCGCCGCCCCAGGCGCTCGAGCCAGCCCCCAAGGAATGGCCGGGACGCTGGATAGGCACCCAAACCTTTACGATCATCCCCGCACACCTGTTGCCTTACCTGGAGTTGGCGTCCATTCTCCACATCGGAAAATGGACGCACTTCGGGTGCGGCACCTTTATGCTCACCTGAGAAGTCTTCATCCTGGATTATGGCTAGCCAGGCCACTGGATTTACAACCCGGTGATGAGCCAAGATGGTTGAGCAGGACCAGAGTGGGGCAAACGAAATCGTGACCCAGTTTCTGCGCTTATGCCTGCGTGGGCAGCGGGGCTTATTATGAGACAGCCGTGCGCAACAGCCTGGCGTTCCAGGAACTCAGCCATATGCTGCGCCGCCTGGCGGCAGAGGGCGTTCTGGCCATCCTGCTTAAAGGCGCTGCCCTGGCCGAGACCGTCTATGGCAATGCGGCTCTGCGCCCTATGGCCGATCTGGACATCCTGGTGCGGCGGGAGGACGTGCCCACTGTGCTGGGCGTGCTTGCCGCCTCGGGCTACGCCGCAACCGGCGTCGAGCCCCATGCTGGCGCCGCCGTTGCCTATGAGAGCCAGGTGATGTGGCGCAAGCCGGGACCGGTCGAGACCCTGATCGAGATTCATTGGAGCCTGTTCGATTCGCCATACTATCAACACAAGCTCCCGATGGACTGGTTCTGGCAGACGGCACGGCCCGTCCGCATGGGCGACGCTTCTGCCCTGGTGCTGGGACCCGCAGCCCAGGTGCTCCACCTGTGCGCGCATCTATGGCTGCATCACCGCGGAGAAGGGCTACTTTGGCTGCACGACGTCGCCGAGGTGATCGTCTTCTACCAGGGCCAGATCGACTGGGGGGAGGTGCTGGCCCGGGCCCAGGCCTATGATCTGGTGCTACCGCTGCAACAGGTCCTGACCCGGCTGGTTGGTGAGTGGGATGTCCCTCTTCCCGGCGACGTCCTGGAGCAATTACACGCCCTGCGCGCCTCGCCGGCTGAGGGGCGGGTTTTCACATGGCTCACCGCCGAGCACCGGCCAGTAGCCCGGCGGTTCTGGATCGACCTGGCCAGCCTGCCGGGCTGGCAACAGCGGCTACGTTTCGCCTGGACTAACCTTTTCCCGTCGCCAGACTACATGCGGTCCCGTTACCGCATCCCCCACCCACTGCTGGTACCCGTATACTATCCTTACCGCTGGTTCCTGGGCCTGCGCAGCGCTCTCTCTTGAACTCTGAGAGGGATCTCAGAGGGTTTCAGCGGGTGCTTCGCGCCCGCTGAAACCCCCAGATTCCTTGTTCACGCCTTCCCGCAAGCGGGGCAAGGGGGAAGGGTCAAATGCTGCGGTGGCCAGGCGTCAGAGACGTTGCCTCAGGATGAGCGGCAGGTATAGCTTATGCCCTGGCAGGACCGGGATGCCGAAGGCATACCAAAATCCGCTGCCAACCCGGTAATGACCGCTGGCCGCCGCACCCGGCGCGCCCTGGCCACCCGTGCCGCTCAGGGTGTAGTGCGGCGATTGCGACGTGCCCCCGCCCTCCGCGACCACGGTCCACGACAGGCCGTAATGGGGCGAGCCTTGGGCCAGGACTACACCAACCAGAGCCAGGCAACACAGGAGGGCCACCACTAGCGCCGCAACACGATGCATGTTCATGGTCTTCCTCCCTACAGCTTGCTGATGCTGTCGCCATCGCTGTTAGCGACCCAGATGTCCGACCCATCGAAGGTGATGCCCCGTGGCCCCGCTCCCACGCCATAGGTGCCGACGAGCATGCCATCGCGGGCGCGTAGTTTGGTGACCGTGCTGTCGGTGTAGTTGGTCACCCAGATGTGGAAGCCGTCGAAGGTAATGCCGCGCGGCCCTCGGCCGACGGAGAAGGTGCCCAACACCTGGCCATCGCTGGCCCGGATCTTGGTCACGTTGTTAGAACCGGCGTTGGCCACCCACACGTTGGCCCCGTCGAAGATGAGCCCCACCGGGTTAGTCCCTACGTTCACCGTGCGGACGAGGGCGCCATTGCTGGCCCGCAGCACGGTGACGGTGTGGCTGTCGTGATTGGTGATCCAAACGTTGGTGCTATCGAAGGTGCACAGCCGTGGGCTCTGGCCCACGGTGAACGTGCCCGTCACCACGCCGGTGGCGGCCATCAGGCGGGTCACGTTGTTGCTCCCCTCGTTGGTCACCCAGACGTGGCGACCGTCGAAGCACAGGCCATTGGGCTGCGTGCCGACGGAGATAGTACTGCTGATGGCCGGGTTGGAAGCCGCCAGCCGGGTGACATTGTTGCTACCCCGGTTAGCCACCCATAGGCGGGCGCCGTCGTAGGCCATCCCGATGGGGAAAGTGCCCACCCGGTAGACGCCCATCAGGTCGCCATCATTGGCCCGCCGGCGGGTGATGGTTCCATCAGCACTGTTGGTGATCCATAGAAACGCGCCGTCAAACAGAACGCCGTACGGCTCGTCACCGGTCGGCAGGGTGATCCCGGCCTCGTTGACCCCGTACCAGCGGTGCAGCGCCACCCGCTTCACGTTGGTCTCGATGAGGATGGGGCCATCCACAGCCACGGCATGGCCTTCCTGGCTGGTGAAATAGCCACCGATCCCCTGCCGGCTGGAACCGAAGACTCCCACACCCTGGCCTTCGGTGCGCGCCATCAGGCCGTGGCCGGTGCCGGTGTTGACCACGCCGAAGATTGCGTTGGGCCAGGTGCCCAGGTCCACCGTGCCGGTGATCCCGTTCCCCGGTACCATGGTGAAAGCAAACGGCGCGCCGCCCATCCGCTGGCGTGGCGTCATCTCACCGTCGTTCGCCACCTCGATGCCGAACCAGCCGTTGCTCAGATCCCTGATGCCCAGAGGCGGATCTACTTCCAGCACGGTGGTGAACAGGCCGTTGGCGTCGGTCGTCACCGCACGCGTCTGCGTCCAGATCGGTGTGCCGCCGGTGGGCTGCTCGTAGAGCCGAAAGGTGATATTGAGTGTCCGGTTGGCGACGGGATTGCCGGTGTTGTCGGTCAGCCGGCCCTGGTAGGTGAAGGGGTAGGTCACCTGCGTAGGAGCCAGGCTACGCCCGGGCGACTGCGCGCCGACGAGGGTGGCCGTCAGCAGCGCCGTCAGCAGGGCCACTACGGCCAGGGCAAGGACGAATAGAGCGATGTCTCGGGGTTTCATTTGGACCTCCTTGGGTTTGAATTTGGATTGGTTGGCCTGTATTGGCTGGTGGCTGATAGCAGATGGTTGATAGGCAGGTAGATGGTGTCATCCACCATCGGCCATTCGCCATCTGCTACCTGCCATCGGCCATCAGTAGTTTTTGACCACCAGCGGCAGATAGATGTGGTACTGCGCTGCCGCGGCTGCCGTGCCACTCCAGAAGCCGCCGGCCAGGATGTGGCCGCCGCCGGAGAGCACCCCCGCATCCGGCTGGCCAACGGTGCCACCCAGCTCGTAGGTGCCGCCGATACTCGTGCCGCCCCCACCGTCCACCGTGTTCCAGGTCAGGTCGTAGCCGCCGCCGGTCTGGGCCAGGGCGAGCGAGGCCAGCACCAGGGTGAGGGCAATGAGGAGCATCAAGCGCATCACGGGTTTGCGTATTCTATCCCTCATGGCTATCTCCTTCGGCCCTACCAGGCCACCTCCGCGGTGCGAACCGTGGCAACCCAGCGAATGGTGGTGCCGGCCGCGCCGGTGACTTTGATGACCAGCCCATCGTGTGTATCGTCGGCTTCGACAGCGACATTCCATGCCGCAACTTCTTCGCCCAGCGGTGTCACCGCCGGGGTGCCGACAAAGGCCGTAGCGCCCCCGGTGTTCTCGACGACACCCCGAATGTGATAGCCGGCTGAAGCGTGGCTACTACTGCGCGCGACGACCAGGATTCGGAAACCTCCTCGTATGTGGCAAGACCCTGTGGTCACCAAATGTGACCCTCCCGCAGGCTTTGCAACCTGCGGGAGGGCGCGTTGTTTGGTCATTGGGACCTGTCTTTAGTCGCGCCAGCGCCGGCAGCGTGGCGTCGTATCGAGGACGGTGCACTGCCAGTTAGCTCCCACCAGGACCAGGTCGTCGATGTCCACCACGCCGTCGGCGTCGATGTCCGCCGCCTCGCGGTAGCCAGATTCGCCCCGTTGGTAGGTGAAAGCCAGGGAGATGATCACCGCGTCCAGGAAGGCGATCTTGCCATCGCCGTTCACGTCACCGCCCAGCAGGATCGCCGCGGGCATACTGATCGGCCGGCCGGCGGCGATAGTGACCGCCCGCGGGTCCGTGCGCAGGTAGCCGGTGTGGGTGATCACCACCGTGTATTCGCCGGTGCGCAGCGGGGCCAGGCTGTAGGCGCCATCTGCGCCGGTGATCTGGACGTGGGGCCACGGTAGGGCCAGCACCGACGCGCCACTGTGATTGCGGCGAGCTTGCAGGATCACCCGCCCGTCGATCTGGCCCTGGCCGGGCTGCCCGGGGACACAGTCGCGCCCGATGATGACGGCGCCCTGCCAGTCAGCCGGGATGGGCTTCGGGCCAAACGGCGGAATCGGCCGCTCGTCCAGCTTGCCGCCCGTGAAGCGCACCAGGCTGGCGCCCGGCTCCTTGACATGGAAGAGGATGCGCGCCAGGACCCCGTCGCCGAAGGCAGCCGGGGCCGGGTGCAACAACGTCACCGCGTAGTCAATCGTGCCGGTGGTGTTGTTGGCGAAGTTCTGGGCGATGAGCCGCTGCCCCGCGCCGGGGTCGGGGAAGGGGCCGGGGGTGATCACGTCGGTCACCCGGCGGGTGGCGTCCACCACTTCCAGCTTCGTGGGATCGAAGGCCAGGTGCACTTCGGCGCCATAGAGATTGTTCACGTCTGACACGCCGATGTCCACCGCCACGACCGCCGACTTGCACGCGCCTTCGCGCGGCGGGTCGAGGATCACCGATGGGCCGCAGGGCGGCGGTTTCATACTGGCCGGCATCAGGTAGATGTAGTCCGGCGTGGTCGTCTCTCCGGTACCGGGCGACTCGCGGGACAGGCTATAGTGCAGCGCCCAGGGCGCGAAGGGGGCGTCGGCTTTGATGCGCAACCCCCACCAGCCCACCTGGGGCGCGTCCACCCGGAAGGTGTGGTAGAAGCCGGCCGGCTCCGGTCCCACCAGCGGGATGGCAATGTCATCCGGGGTGATCCACTCCATCCCACCGTGGCCGTCGCCCTCCGGGTACTCGCTCCAGATGCGCACGCCCAGGGGCGTGTCTGGCCGGGATACGTAGAAGTACCAGGTGGTATCGGCGTAGGGGTTGCCCACGTCCTGCCAGCGCTTGTCGAAGCCCAGCTCGGCATTACTCTCTATCCCGTGATCCACCCCCGACCCGGGATGGGGCACGCCTTCGGTGCGCTCCCAACTATCCCCGAAGTCAGGCAGCGCCACCCGCTTGGCGCCCCGGAAGAAGGCGCGGAAGTGGGGATGCTCGACGCCGCCGCCCGACACGAAGACCCGGTACTCGGTATCCTGGGTTGAGGCGATGCTGATCGTCTTGGTCTCTCCCTCCGCCACTAAAGCCTGGCCCAGCAGGTGTTCCAGTTTGTCGTAAACCTTGACCTCGAAGGTCCCTTCGCCGTTGAACAAGCCCACGGTGAGGGTGCCCGACCCGTCGGCAACCGGGTAGAAGTCCATTTTGCCGTCCCACAGGTCCCACATGGGTGTCCAGATGTCGCCCGGTTGGGAGCCTTCGCAGCGCCCGGTGCACGGCCCCACGGTCAGGGCGGCGGGCAGGGTATACTGGCCTGCGCCGGGGTTGGACACAGTGACGCTATAGGTGCCGTTAGGCAGTCCCAACGGGACCTTAAAGGCGATGCGCTCCGGGTCCTGGGCCACCGTCACGTCGCGGGCCGCCCGGCCGCCCACCAGCACCTGGGCATTCGCCAGGAAGTTCTGGCCGAAGACGCGCACGACGGTATCCGCGTTCACGTCGCAGTTGGGATAGACGCCATTGAGGACCGGGGTGCAGGCGGCCGAGCCGATGAGGTTGCTAATCCCCTCGGCCAGGTCGCTGGCCGGGTCCGTGGAGCTGAAGACGCGCCCGCCGGTGGCCTGGGCCAGGTCGTTGGCCAGGCGCTGGATGGCCGTCCGGTTGCCCGGGTCCTCGCTGATGAAGGTGCCCAGCACCGGTGAGACGATGACCTGGTTGTCCTGGGCTGCCTCGATAGCGGCCTGGATCGCGTCCCGGTCCGCGCCGGGATCGAGGGTCGGGTCGCCATCGGCCGGGCCTTCGTCGGCTATGGGAATGATGAGGCGGGTGTAGCCCTCGCGCCAGGGGTAGTTGGCGGCCACGTCGGCGATGGCCGGGCCCCAGTCCTCAGGGGTGTCGGCGGCAGCGTTGGGGAAGCGGCTGGCGACGTTGTCTGTGGCGCAGAGCTTGTTTTGGGTGATGCCCAGGATCTCGTGGGTGACGGTGATGTTCTGTGTCCGCAGGTCCGATACCACCTGGTCGATGCGGTTGCACAGGGTCTGGAACTCATCCTCCATCGACCCCGACGTGTCCATCAAGAAGACCACGTCTACCTGGCCGCCGCGCGGGCACTGAGATTGCGGGGTGTAGCGGATGCTGGCATGGGCCGTCTCGGAGACGTTCCCGGCGGCATCCCGGTACTTGACGTACACGGTGGCCCGGCGCTGGCGCGGCTCGATGGTCCACGTCTTGTTTTGAACATAGGGCTCCCAGGTTGCACCGGCGAAGGCGCCGTTGTTGGACAGCATCATCTCCCTCACACCGCTGACACTGGAGTCGGGGTCCCACGGGTCGGGTACACTCTGCTGGGGCTCCTTGAAGTCGTGCGCCCACAGCGACAGTTGCACGGTCTGGGAGCTGGTGGTGCGCGCGCCACCGTTGATACGGATCGTGCCGATGGGCGGCACCGAATCGGCGTTGGGCGTGACGGAGACGGGGGCGCCGGGCGCGCTACGCTGATCGGCCCTGCCCACAGCCACCATGCGATACCAGTAGGTAGTGCCGTTGGTCAGGCCGGTATCGGTGTAGATGCCGGTCGGCCGCACGCTGTTGGCGACGCGAGTGTAACTACCGTCACGGCTCAATGCGCGATACAGCCACAGGTGATCGGTGCCGGCCGGAACGGAAAACTTGACGAAGGCCTTGCGCACGCCGGGATAGGCGGCGATGCGCGGCGGCGTGATCTGGTCGTCGGCCGGGTCCAGCGGGTCGCGGCGCCCGTCAATCTCCGAACCGTCACCTTCGCCGCCGTCGTCGCTGTCGGCGTCTTGGGGGTTGGTGTGCCAGGTGTATTCCTGGCAGTTGGCCAGCCCGTCCAGGTCTGGGTCTTCACCGCAATCGTTGCGAGCAGGATCGAGCCCGTGGCGGCGCTCCCAGCGGTCGGGCAGGGTGTCGCCATCGCCGTCCGTGTCCACTTTCAGGTGGAAGGCCCGGGTTACCTGGCGCCGGAACGGCTCGCCCCGGTTCGACACGCCTTCGGCCGTGACGCGCACGGTGTAGTCGCCCGCATCGCGCGTCGAACGGTAGACGTAGCCATAGACGCCGTCGTCTGGCCGCCCATCGCCATGGCGACCGTCGTCGTACAGTTGGCCTGAGCCGGTCTGGCCGGCGGGCGTTACGATGGAGTAGCGGACGGTGGCCCCTTTGACCGGCCGGGAATCGACCAGGTTGGCCAGGAAGGGAATCTCCGCGCCTTGCACCCGTTCGCCCACGCGCGCGCCGAAGGAAAATTCGAGCGTCAGCGGGCTCTTCAGCGCGGCCTCGGCCAGGTAGGTGCCCTCAAAGCAGAACTCCCCAAAGGTACAGACCAGCGTCACCGAGAGCTGCCAGTCCCCAGCCGCCGGTGAGCCAATGCGATAGACGATGTGAGACGCTTCCGTGACGGTGGGCGTGCGCTCCATCCCCACGGGCCCCACCAGCCGGACGCGCGGCGCCTGGCTTTGCAAGGCAGTCAGATGCCAGTTCACGACGAAGATCGCCTCGCTGGCCCCGGCGTCCACGCGGATGGTGTAGGTCACCGGCACGTTTTCTTGCATGTACCGGCTGTCGCCGCGGGCAGTGAAAATCTGTTGCTGCCGCGCGACGCTCTCACCGATGACCCGGTAGTACTCCGCCAGGTCGTTGGCCAGGTCCTGGCTGTACTGTTGAGCGCCGGCCGTGCCAAGGGGCGTAGGAGGCGGCTCGGCGACGTAGAAGTAAGTGCCGCCGGTGGTGCTCGCCAGCGACTGCAGGTCGGGCCGGTTGGCGTCCGGGCCGATGGCGATGGCGTGCACGACCGGCCGCGCCTGCCCGGCATCCTTGCGCGCCTGCCAGGCGCTGATGAAATCGTCAATGTACTGCGGCATGTTTTCCATGCCGTCGCTCAAGAGCACCAGCGCCCAGGTATGATCGACTGCGCCCCGGGCGACCAGCTCGTCTTGGCCGGCCAGCAACCCGTCGCCGATGGAGGTCGTTCCACCGGCCGCGAGGGCGTTGATGGCCGTGATGGCCGCCGTCCGGTTGGTGTCGTTCCAGTTGCGCAGGCTCAGGTTCACCGTGGCGTCCTGGTTGAAACTGACGACACCGATCTTATCGCCTGTGCTCCAGCTATCCACGTACAGCCGGGCCGCGCTCTTGGCGTCGTCCATCTTGCCATAATCGGCCATGCTCCCCGAGTGGTCAATCTCCAGCACGTTGTCTGCGTCGGGGCGGGCCTGGTAATGCACGGCCACCGGCTCGACGTCGGTCAGGGTCGCGGTGTACGTCACGGCCAGCGTATAATCGCCGTCGGCAGGCTGGGTGGGCGCCTTTACTGTCAGCCAGTATTGCCCCTGAACGTAGGCGTCACTGACCAAGTCACCATTGCGCCGCATATCCAGCGCCTTGTCGCCGATGGCCACCTGGAAGTCGGTGGGTGCGATGCCCTCCACCGGCGTCCC
>JBBITV010000043.1:0-14533 GCA_037440585.1 Chloroflexota bacterium | reverse complement strand
CGAACGTTGATTTCCAGCACGTAAGGATTCGTTTCGCCCCCCTCGTCAAGCAGCATGAGTCCAATGTACAGAACACCTTTGTAGAGAACGCCCTCTTCGCGGGCCAGGCCCTCGATCAGCGGCTGAGCAATTCGGTGCATGATTTTGTCGACCATGCGCGGATCGATCTCTTCGTTGGGCGAATACGCCCCCATGCCGCCCGTGTTCGGGCCGCGATCGCCGTCGTAAACGGGCTTATAGTCGCGGGCCCAGGCCATAGGCTTGATCACCTTGCCGTCGGTGAAGCAAAAGAAGGATGCCTCAATGCCGTACAGCCGCTTCTCGACGACGACTCGATCGCCGGCCGCGCCAAATTTGCGCTCGATCATCAGCGTCTCGACAGCCGCGGCGGCGTCCGCGAAATCATTGCACACCAGCGAGCCCTTGCCGGCCGCCAAACCGTCGGCCTTTACGACTACGGGGTAGTCGCGGCTCTTGACATAGGCGATTGCGGCTTCCGGGTTGTCGAAGTGTTGATACTCCGGTATCGGGATGCCGAGCCTGGCCATCAAGTCCTTCGCGTAGGCCTTGCTCCATTCAAGGCGGGCACCCGCCCGCGTCGGGCCGAAAATGTTGAGACCCTCAGCCTGAAAGCAGTCTACAATGCCCCGGGAAAGCGGGCTTTCCGGCCCGACAAAGGTGAAGTCAACCTGCTTCTCCTTGGCCAGCGCCAGTAGCTCGTCGTTCTCACGGGCGCCGATCTGCTCAACCCGCGGGTCTTGCCGGGCCAGCGCCGTAATCCCCCCGTTACCGGGCGCAACGTACAGTTTACCAATGCGCGGGCTCTGTAGAAACTTCCAGGCTGTCACGTGTTCCCGCCCGCCCGATCCAACCACCAGGACGGTCACTTTTTGGTTCGTCACGGGCTACTCCTCCGGGATTTAACGAGTCACAGACGACTGACGACCGACGACCGGTGGTAGTTGGACTCGTCCGTCATTTGTCAGTCGTCGGTCGTCGTTACTTGTGAACGCGATCCAGACGTCCGATTGGTGAGGACTGGTTACCCGTTCCTGCTTGAAATCGGAGGGGTAATTGCCGCTGAAACAGCCCTGGCAATGGGTTTGCGGTGGTCCGCCTAGAGCTTTGAGCATCCCTTCCAGCGACAGATAAGCCAGGCTGTCGCAGCCCAAATGGGTCTGAATCTCCGGGATCGACATCCGCGCGGCGATGAGTTCATCATAGGTCGCCATATCGACGCCCATGAAGCAAGGGTGGCGAATCGGCGGCGAGGAGACACGGACGTGGATTTCAGCGGCCCCAGCCGCGCGCAGCAGCTTGACGATGGGACCGCTGGTATGGCCGCGCACGATCGAGTCATCAACCAGGACTACAAGCTTGCCGAGCAGGTTGTCAACCAGGGGGTTGTATTTGAGGTGGACGCCCAGGGCGCGCAGGCGGTCATCGGGCTGGATGAAGGTCCGGCCAATGTAGCGATTCTTGATCAGGCCCTCGGTGTATGGGATGCCCGATTCCTGGGCATAGCCAATCGCTGCCGGGATGGCCGAATCCGGCACGGCGACGACGACGTCGGCGTCGGCGGGGTGCTCGCGGGCCAGCTCGCGGCCCAGGCGCTGGCGCACGTGGTGGATGGTTTGCTCCTCTAGCAAGCTATCCGGCCGGGCGAAGTAGATGTACTCAAAGGAGCACAGGCTGGGCGTGGTCAATTGCATGGCCTGAATGGACTGTAGACCATCCTGGTCGATTCTGACAATCTCACCCGGATGTACTTCGCGTTCGTACCTGGCGCCGACCGTGTCCAAGGCGCACGATTCGGAGGCGACCACCCAGCCGCTGTTCAGCCGGCCCAGGCACAGGGGGCGCAAGCCCCACGGGTCGCGCACGGCGTACAGGGCGTCGCGGGTCAAGATCGTCAGCGAGAAGGCGCCTTTCCAGCGGCGCATAGTCGCCTGGATGCGCTCGAACCAGGTCTCCCTATGGCGCACGGTCGCGCTATCATATTCGTCAGCTTGATCCAGTTCATCCCCTCGACGACCGTGCGCAACCGACCCGGCCAGCATTTGCGCGAGCAACTCGCTATCGGACGACGCGCTCAGGCCGACCCCCTTTTTCAGCAACTCAAGGCGCAACCGGGGGGCATTGACCAGGTTGCCATTGTGGGCGACACCTAACGGCCCCAGCAGAGTCTCCATCAGGTAAGGCTGAGCGTTGACCAGGTGCGATGCCCCCGTCGTCGAATAGCGGTTGTGGCCGATGGCGATGTGGCCCTGGAGTGGGCGCAGGTTATCCTCGTTGAAGACCTGCGCGACGAGGCCCATGCCTTTATGAATACGCGCCTGGCGGCCGTCGGACACGGCGATGCCGGCGCTCTCCTGGCCACGATGCTGGAGCGCATATAGCGCGAAATAAGTCAGGCGCGCCACGTCGAAGCCGGGCGCGTAAATGCCGAAGACACCGCAAGCCTCGCGCAGGTGATCGTCTGCAACCAAGCCATTATCCATTCAGACCCCTCCTAGAATCACCTCTTGCAGAATTGCATTTGCACTCAGTTACCAGGTGTGATACAATTTCCACCATCGAGGCAAAATACAATGGCTGTCCAACTGGCTGCCCCTGAAATCAAGTTAATCACTGGCGACGAACTGGCGGCGATGGGCGACATTGGGCCGTGCGAGCTGGTGGAAGGGAGAATCATGCCGATGAGTCCAACCGGCGATGAACACGGCAGTTATGAAGGCAATTTCTACGCCGTACTGCGAGCTTTCGTGCAGTCACACCGCCTTGGAAAAGTACGCGTCGGTGAAGTCGGTGTTTACACCCGCCGCAATCCGGACACGGTGCGCGGTGCAGACGTGCTCTTTATTTCCACCGAACGCTATGCCCGCAAGCAGTCGCGCAGTTTCCTGGACGTCGCCCCCGATCTGATTGTTGAAGTGCTGTCGCCGAATGATCCCTGGTCCGAAGTGACCCAAAAACTGCGCGAGTACTTCGCCATCGGCGTGAGGCTCGTGTGGATAGCCGACCCTGACGCTCAGGCCGTGTATGCCTATCGCTCCCTGACCGACGTGCGTGAGTTTACGGCGCACGATGACTTGCCGGGAGACGAAGTGCTGCCAGGGTTCACTGTCCCTGTGGCCCAGTTGTTTGAACTGTAACCCCATCATCGGCAATGACGTTGTCACGCATCTTTGTCTGATACCTCTCAACTCGATCCCGCAGACCCGAGACTGCCAGTGACAGTATCTTGACCGCCGCCAACGCTGCATTCGCCGGCTCCAATACCACCATCGGCGCTACGCCGCCCGGCATGCGCAACGATGAAAAAATGTCCGCGCCGCCGAAAGCATCCGAGGGCGGTGGGCACGCGATGACCGGCGCAGCAACGTTGGCATCCACCAGCCCCGAAAGCGCGTTGCTGCGCCCGGCGATGGTGATGTAGACTTTCGGGCGCTCGTCAGCCTCGTACTCCTCCAGTAGCGCCAGCAGATGGCGGACGCTCTTGTGTGCCGATGCCACACGGGTCACACTTTCCACTCCGAAGAACGCCAGGGCCTCGGCCACCTTTTGCGCGTGCCCCGCATCCACCTTGCTGCCCATTAAGATTACCACGAGCGCTTTACTCATGCTCCAGAGCCTCTATTGGACCTTCGGTCAATTCAGCACCCCCGCCCGCCGCAGATTCACTTCGATGCGCGGCCCGGCCGGGTAGCTTGCCGGCTCGAACGTCCGGCCTGTCAACATCTCGTATATCGTTATGTAACGCTGACTGGCCGCCACGATCAGCTCTTCCGGCATGGCCGGCGGCTCGCCGTCGCCACGATAGCCGCAAGCCGCGTACCACAGCCGGATGAATTCCTTATCGAAGTTCTCTGGTTCTTCGCCAATTCCGAGTCGTTCCAGGTAGCTATCCGCTTGCCAGAACCGGCTCGAATCGGGCGTGTGCACCTCGTCAATCAGCATCACGCGGCCATCCGGCGCGCGCCCGAATTCGTACTTGGTATCGACCAGGATCAGGCCAGCTTCGCGAGCGATGGCTTGTCCGCGTCGGAAGATGGCCAGGGTAGCGGCTTGCACCCGCTCCCACGTCCCCGCGTCCAGCAGCCCGCGTTCGACAACTTCGGCGCAGGTCAGGCGCTCGTCGTGGCCGGTCGGGCCGCCCTTGGTCGTAGGTGTGATAATCGGATCGGGCAGGGCGTCGTTCTTGCGTAGGCCGTCGGGGAAGGTATAGCCGTAAATCCGGCGCTCGCCCAGGCTGTAGCGATACCACAGCGCCGTCCCCGTCACCCCGGTGATGTATCCACGTACCACGACCTCGACCGGAATCGGCTCACACACCTGCGCGATGGTGACGTTGGGATCGGGCATGGCGAGAGCGTGGTTGTCGATCAGGTCGCGCGTTTGCTCGAACCACCAGGCCGAGAGCTGGTTGAGCACCTGGCCCTTGTACGGCACCTGGCCCAGGATGCGGTCGAATGCGGACAGGCGGTCGGTGGTGACAAGCAGCCGTTGGCCACCGGGCAGGTCGTACCAGTCGCGGACCTTGCCATGGTGGCGCGGACTGAGGGGGAGAGAGGTGTCTTTTAGAGCGGACGGAATCGCCCCACGAATTGTCTCGGTATCAAGCACGTTAAACCTCCAAGAAACCCGGGGGTAGAACCCGCCGGGCTGTTTGCAGCAACGAACCGCACTGCCGGGATGAGATTCTTCGCTCCGCTCAGAATGACAGATCGAGAAAGCGTCGTTGTAGTACTAACCTCCAGCCCCGAAGGGGCTTTGCTCTCTCAGCGCATGGCTTCTAGCCTAGCGCGTCTACTCTCTTGCTTTCAACTCCCGCATGTGCAGCAATTGATGCCCATAAATGCTCAAAAGCGTCGTCTCCAAGGTCACATCGCCCAGGGTCGGATGCCGGCCTATGATGTCCAGTTGGCTCTCATCCAGCGTGCGGACCCAATCGATCGTGCGCTGTCGAGCCTGATCCAGCGCGGCGAGTAGCTCTTGGGGCGACTGGCCGACAAACCGCTGTTGCTCATCTGCGTTGAAGGCATTGAGGTCAAATCCGTCTGGAATACCCACGCCCCCCAAAAGCACATCCCGGACAAGCGCGACAAACATTTCTTCCGCCGACACAAAGTGCGCCAGGAGATCGCGGAACGTCCAGCCCGGCTCGGAGAAGACCGGCTGTAGCCACTGCTCCGGCGTCAAGGCGCTGAAGAACTCGTGCGTCTTCTGTCGCCCCTTCTCCAGCCTGGCAATTAATGCCTCAATTCTTGGCTGCGACATGGCATAGCTCCTCAGAATTGTCTCACAACGTGAAAAGGAACAATCTCAGGACTTCAAAGTACTCGTCTGACTCAAACTGAATCGTATCCGGCTCCTTCAAGCTGGCCCCCGGGAAAAACGACGCCCGGTACGCCTTCGCGTGATCCTTGTACATAATCTCGACGGAAAAGCGATCCGGCAACTGGACACGGCACCTGGATACATCACCCTGGAGCGCTGCTTGAACGCCGCTGCGAATCTGATCCACAGCCAATTGCGGATGAATACTGATCGTGGAGTTCCCGACACCTTGCTTGACGGCGACCGTTCCGATATTGGGATTCAGCGATGTCGCCTCCTGGCACAGACCCATATCCCCGGCCACAAACACGAGCGGCACCTTCACCAACGCCGCCGCATAAGTATGCAGCAGCAATTCCGACACGAAGCGGTCGTTGATTTTGAGATGAATAGCATCGCCCGACATGGTGTGGGCCAGCGGACTGGCATCGGAGCCCGCGCGCGAGTGATAGCCAATCATCATTAGTGCATGGAAGCTCTCATCCAGCTCTTGAACCATTTGAAATGGATGGCCGCTCCAGCCTCGCACCAACCTGACCTCTTGCGGCAGCCGGGCTGCGATGATATTTCTCCCTGAAGCGTGCGCATCCTTGACCCACACCTCCGTCGCCCCGGCGCTCAAAGCCCCTTCACACGCCGCGACGACTTCCGCCGTCATCTGCTCCCTAAACTGCTCGTAGTCGGACTTACCCTTGTCGGTCTCGTCCCAATGCGTCGTCCCGGTAATGCCTTCAATATCGGCGCTAATATAGATTTTCATTCGTGCGCTCTCCTCGTAGCACTGTTAGTGCGGGAGGTAGGACAAATTGCCAATTTGTCCTACAATCCCACTTGTCGAATGGTCGCCGCCAGTTGCCGCGCCCGCTCCGGCGCATCACCCACGTACCCACTGGCGTCCAGGAGCGCGCGAACCTGGTCGGCTGGAATGAAACGGGTGATCTCCGGATCGGCCGCCAGGCGATCCGCGAGCGGGTTGGGTTGCCCGGATTGCAGCGCGGCCCAGGCGGCCAGGCTGTGCTCGCGGATGCGCTCGTGCATCGCCTGGCGATCGGCGCCGGCGCGGCCAAGCTGCATCAGCAGGCGCTCGGTGGCAGCAAACACGCCGTAAGTCGCCAGGTTGCGGGCAACGGCGGCTTCGTCCACACGCAGTCCGCGCAACACGCGCGTCGCCGAGCGCAGCAATTCGTCGGTCGCCAGGAACGCCTCAGGCAGGACGATGCGGCGGTTGGCCGAGTCGTCCAACGTGCGTTCGAGCAAGGTGTGGGCGGCATCCTGCCACAACACGCCCGGCAACGCGACCACGAAGCGCGCCAGGCTGTCGATCTTCTCCGCCGTGATGGGATTGCGCTTGAAGGGCATCGCCGACGAGCCAACTTGCTTCGCGCCGAACGGCTCAGCCCACTCGCCTAGCGGCGGAGATTGAAGCAGGCGCAAGTCGAAGGCGAATTTGTAGAGGGACTGGGCCAGGCCCGCCAGGGCGTTCAGCACCAGCCAATCCTGCTTGCGCGGGTAGACCTGGGTCGAGACCGGGAAGGCCTCCAGGCCCAGTTCCGCCATGACCCGCACCTCCAGGTCGGCCGGCGTCATACGGGTCCCCGTCAAAAGCTCAGCGTAAGACGCTGATGTGCCGACAGCGCCTTTCAACCCCTTGCCCCGGATACCGTCGCGCACGCGACGCAGTTCTTCGAGATCGATGAGCAAATCCTGGCCATATTGCGCCAACCGGTAGCCGACCGTCGTCGGCTCAGCAGGTTGAAGATGGGTGAAGCCCATGCACGGAACCGCCGCCCAGCGCTCAACCTGGTCGGCCAGGATGGCGAGCAGGCCGCGCAGGGCGTCCAGGACGAGGTCGAGGGATTGCCGCATACGCAGGGCGTCGGCATTATCCTCGATGTCCTGGCTGGTGGCGCCCAGGTGAATGATTGGGCCGCCGATGGGGGCCTGTTCGGCAAAGGTGCGCACCTCGGCCATCAGGTCGTGCTGGATCTCGGCCTCGATGGCGTGGGCGCGCTCGATGTCCACCTGATCCTGGTGCGCCTCCAGGTCGGCCACCTGCTCGGCGGTGACCAGGCCGGTGGCGTGCTGGGCGCGGGCCAGGGCGACCCAGACGCGACGCCACAGCCGGCGCTTATTCGCCTCGGACCAGATGCGCCGCATGGCGTCGGAGCCGTAGCGCCAGGTCAAGGGGGAGATAAAGGTTTCGTGGGTAAACGAATCCATTCTCTTCACCTATAGATTCTTCGCATACCGAATCCCATTCTCAAACAACACCAGCCCCATCCGTCCGCGTTCCCCGCGACTCCACCGAGGGTGCTGCCACGGGTAAATGTGGTCCTCCGGATGCGGCATCAAGCCGAATACCGTGCCCGCCGGATTGCACACTCCAGCGATGTCGGCGACCGAGCCGTTGGGGTTATCCGGATAATCCGCCGGGCCGCCGTCGGGCGCGACGTAGGTCAGGGCGATTTGCCCGGCGGCCCTCATCGCGGCCAACGTCGCCTCGTCGCGTGGCACGAAGCGGCCTTCGCCGTGGGCCACCGGGCAGTAGATTGGCTCGTCCACACCGCGGGTGAAGATGCACGGACTTGCCGGGTTAGGCTGCAACGTCACCCAGCGGCACTCGAAGTGGCCGGAGGCGTTAGCTGTCAACGTTGAACGTTGAACGTTGAACGTTGAACGCTGTCCGTCCCCTGGCAGTAAACCGGCTTTGACGAGGGCCTGGAACCCGTTGCAGATGCCGATGACCGGCCGGCGGCTCTCCATGAACCGCTCAAGTTGCTCGCGGAGCGGATACAGGAGATCGATGGCCCACAGGCGACCAGCGCCAAGGTCATCGCCGTAGGAGAAACCGCCGGGCAAGACGAGCATCTGATAATCTGACAGGCGACGCTCGCCAGCCCGGACTTGATTGATGTGGACGATTTCCGGCGCGCCGCCGGCCAGCTCGCAGGCACGGGCGGCTTCATGATCGCGATTGGTGCCGGTGGCGTGAAGGATGAAAATCTTGGGTCGCATATTTGCATTACATCTCACGCTGCCATATCTCGCGCAGCCGTTCGACGCTCACTTCGATGATGGTTTCGCCACGGAGTCCGCTGATCATCAGCCTTTGTTCAGACCGCACCGTGCCGATACTCCCCAACGGACTGCCACTCAGCGAGGCCTCGAGTGCGGCGGCATCCTCCGGCCGGACCTCGACCACGAACCGGGCGTTGGACTCTGAAAACAGGATGGTCTCGCTGGCGACGACGTCCTCGGAACGAGGCACGGCTCCCAGGTCGATCTCAGCACCGAGGCGGCCGGCAATGCACATTTCGGCCAGGGCGACGGCCAGGCCGCCCTCGGAGCAGTCGTGGCAGGCGCGCACCAGGCCGGTGCGGATGGCGCGGTGCAGAGCGCGCATGGTCGTCGGACCTTCGGGGGCGGCCTGGGGGGGCCAGCCTTCACCACCCTCACCCCCGGCCCCTCTCCCAAGGGGAGAGGGGAGAGGCTCCCTCCCTTGAAGTAGCCCCCTCTCCCCTTGGAGTAGCCCCCTCTCCCCTTGGGAGAGGGTTGGGGTGAGGGCCTCATTCCGCGTCAATCCAACAACGTAGACGAGATTACCAGGTTCCTTGAAATCCATCGTCACTGCCCGGCTCACATCTGGGATGATGCCGACGGCGGAGATGAGCAGCGTCGGCGGGATCGCCCTGGACTCGCCGGTGCGCCGGTCGGTGTACTCGTTGTTGAGGCTGTCCTTGCCCGAAATAAACGGCACGCCGTAGGCGACGGCAGCGTCGTAGCAGCCTTTAGCGGCGCGGACCAGGCCGCCCAGCCGGTCGGGTAAGCGGGGATTACCCCAGCAGAAGTTGTCCAGCAGAGCCACCCGGTCCGGGTCGGCGCCCAAGGCAACGACGTTGCGGATCGCCTCATCTACAGCCGAGACGGCCATAGCATAAGGATCGATCAGGCCATAGCGCGCATTGATCCCACAGCCAAGGGCGATGGCTTCGGGGCCGGTCGTCACCAACGGCTTGAGCACGGCGCCGTCGGATGGCCCGTCGTTGGCGACGCCGACAAGCGGCTTGACTACAGTCGCCCCCTGGACTTCGTGGTCGTAGCGGCGGACGATGAACTCTTTGCTCGCAATGTTGGGGTCGGCGAGGAGGGCGAGCAGAGCACGACACGGATTCCCCACGGATGGCACCGACGATTCCGTGTAATCCGTGCCAAAATCCGTGTCGTGCTCGTACACCGCTTTCAACTCTCGTCTCGGGCACCCCTTGTGCAAGAACCCCATATCCAGGTCAGCGACGGCAGTCTCGCCGTACACGACCTCCAGCCGGCCCGAGTCCGTGACCTCGCCGATGGATGAACATTCAACATCGAGATCGAGGCAGATTTTCTCCACGGCCGGCAGGTTGGCCGGCGGAATCGCCAGGACCATACGCTCCTGGGCTTCGGAGAGCCAGATTTCCCAGGGTGCCAGGCCTTGATACTTGAGGGGCACGCACTCCAGGTGGACACGCGCGCCGTGCCCGGCAGCCATCTCGCCCACCGCCGACGAGAGACCGCCGGCCCCGCAGTCGGTAATGGCCGTGTAGAGGCCGGCATCACGGGCGCGGAGGATGGCTTCCATCATGCGCTTTTCCTCGATGGGATGGCCGATCTGGACGGCACTGGTGGCAATCTGGCCCGTTTCGTTGGTCAGCTCGGCCGACGAGAACGTCGCGCCGCGCAGGCCATCCCGGCCCGTGCGCCCGCCGATGACCACCAAGACGTCGCCGGGGCGTGGGTCACGGCGGTGGGCGCCCTGCGGCAGAAGGCCCAGGCAACCGCAGTAGACGAGCGGATTTGCCAGATAGCCTGGGTGGAACAGGATAGCGCCGTTGACCGTCGGGATGCCCATCTTGTTGCCGTAGTCTTCGATGCCGTGCACGACGCCAGACATGACCCGGCGCGGGTGCAGCACCCCTTCAGGCAATTCTGTGTAGGGTAAATCCTGGTCGCCGAAGCACAAGATGTCGGTGTTGGCGATGGGCCGGGCCGAGACCCCCAGGATGTCGCGGATCACCCCGCCGACGCCGGTGTTGGCGCCGCCAAAGGGCTCCAACGCCGACGGGTGATTGTGGGTCTCGACCTTGAAGGCCAGATCGAATTGGTCGTCAAAGGCGATAATGCCGGCATTGTCCTCGAAGGCGGAATGCACCCAGGGCTTGCCGGCGGCCTCTGTGGCAGCCATGATAGTCGAGCGCAGGAGCCCATCGATGCGCTCACGGTGAACGACCTGCCCGGCGGCTCGTTCTTCGTAATCGATCACGCCTTTGAACGTTTTGTGGCTGCAGTGCTCGGACCAGGTCTGGGCCAGGGTTTCCAACTCGGCGTCGGTCGGCTCGCGGCCCTCGCGGCGAAAATAGCCCTGGATCGTAGCCATCTCAGCCGCATCCAGGGCCAGCCGCCGCACACGGCTCAGTTCGACCAGCCCGGCGGTGTCCAGGTCACACAGCGGAATGATTTCGACCGTCGCCGGGCGGGCCGCGCCAGCCAACGACCAATAACCAAATCCCAAATCCCAAATCCCAAATCCCAATGACCAAAGTTGGGATTTGGGATTTGGGATTTGGGATTTGGTCATTTCTACACGGTATGTCTGGATGACCTCGTTGCAACACAATTGCCGGGCAATGGTATGCAAATCGGCCTCGCTTAAATCCCCGTAGAGTTCGTAACGGCGACCCGTGCGGGCGGCCTGCACCTCGATTCCCAATGTCCGCGCGCTGCGCACGAGATTCTCGGCGACCGTGTCGGTGACATCGGGGTGTGGAACAACGTCGATAACCTGACATGGTGATTCGGAATCAGGTACCCGGTATACCTGTGTCACGGGGTCAGCCAGCAACTCCCGGCCAAGACGGTCGAATTGTTCGGGGGTGAGGTCAGCTTTCAGGAAGTAGAGGTCACTGATCCGGGCTTCGACAGGGGTGTCGATGCCGAGGGCACAAATCTGGGCCAATAGGGCGCGGCTGCGCGGATCGTCGGAGGGTAACCGCGGGCTGACTTCGATGCGAATGATCATTGGCAACTCACTCTGACTGGAGTACAGGCTGAAGCCTGCACTTCAGTCTTAAGGCTGCACTCCGCCGGCTTACCAGCCTTGTTCGCGCACCTGGTAGTTCGGTGCTTCTTTCGTGATAAACACACTGTGCGGATGGCTCTCAATCAGGCCAGCGTTGGTAATTGGCACGAACTGGGACCTGGTCCGCAACTCTTCCAGGTTGGCCGCCCCGACGTAGCCCATGCCAGAACACAGGCCACCCATCAACTGAAAGATAGCGTTACTGAGAGGCCCTTTATACGGCACACGGCCTTCGATCCCTTCCGGCACGAGCTTGCCGGGGCTGCCCACTCCATTACCTCCCTGCATGCTGCCATAACGGTCGCGACCCAGACCCGACATGGCGCCCAACGAGCCCATGCCACGGTAATCCTTGAAACGGTCACCCCGGTAGAGGATGACCTCGCCAGGTGTCTCTTCGAGGCCCGCCAGCAAGCTGCCGAGCATGACAGCATAGGCACCGGCTGCCAGCGCCTTGACGATATCGCCGGAATACTTAATCCCGCCGTCGGCAATGATCGAGACACCCAATTCCTCGGCGGCAGCCGCGCAGTCGAGAATCGCCGTCAACTGTGGGACGCCTACGCCCGCAATGACGCGGGTGGTGCAAATCGATCCGGCGCCAATGCCGACCTTGACACTACTGGCGCCAGCTTCAACCAGGGCGCACACCCCTTCGGGTGTGGCGACATTCCCGGCGATGATCGGCGTTTTGGAAAACGCCAACCTGAGGCGGCGCACACCGCTCAATACATTTGTTGAATGCCCATGCGCGGTGTCCACGACCAACACGTCGACGCCTGCGCCAATGAGGGCCTCCGCCCGTGCGAGCATATCCGCACCCACGCCCACCGCCGCCCCGACAAGCAACCGCCCGCGACTATCCGTGGCAGCGTTCGGATACTCGCGTTTTTTCTTAATATCTTTTACCGTGATAAGACCAACCAGGAAGCCGCCCTCGTCCACGAGGGGCAGTTTTTCGATCCGGTGTTCCTGTAGAATCGCCAGGGCATCGTCCAGGGTCGTGCCTAACGGGGCAGTGACCAGATTACGTGTTGTCATGTAGTCCGACACCGGGCGGTGATGGTCCGCCACAAAGCGGATATCCCGATTGGTTAAGATGCCTACCAACCGGCCAGAGACATCGGTGATGGGCACGCCGGAGATACGGTAGCGGCTCATCAGTTCCTCCGCCTCGGCGACGGTGGCATCCGGCGGTAGGGTAAACGGATCAACAATCATTCCGGACTCGGAGCGTTTGACCTTATCAACCTCCGCGGCCTGTTGCTCGACGGTCAGGTTGCGGTGGATCACGCCGAGGCCGCCCTCGCGAGCCAGGGCAATCGCCAATCGGGCTTCGGTCACCGTGTCCATCGCAGCGGAGAGAACCGGGATTTTGAGTTGGATACCAGGGGCAATTTCAGTGGAGAGGTCAACGTCCGAGGGGAGTACGGTCGAGAGGCCGGGGCGTAACAACACGTCGTCAAAGGTCAGCGCAGTCGGCACAAAGCGCTGGCGATAGTCATTCATAGGGTATTATCTCCAAGAATAGCTTTCAGCCGTCAGTTTTCAGACGCCGGCCGGCACTCGCCTGCTGACTGCTGATGGCTGATGGCCAAAAAACCAAAAAACCCGCTGAAGAGTGCATCTTTGCGGGTTGCCTGAGCCGTTCAGGACGTATGACTGACGGTGCGCCACTGTCATCACTCAAATAGTAGCACAAGATGGTTGAATCGTCAACTTTGCATCTCGTTGCAATCCGTTGACCAACCCTTACCCGCATGCTATAATTGCCAAAACGCAAAGGAGGATTCTTGACCTCTGATCCACTTCTCCCTATACTCGCCACACTCGGTTTCGCCTTCTTGCTCTGGTTCGCCTTTGGCTCACAATGGAACGTGCGCAAGGGGCACCAGACCATGCGCTGGCTGCAGGACGGCCTGCCTCTCATCGGCGAGCGGACGACGCTGCGCTGGCTGGGCACCTCAGTCGTCCAGCTAGGCATCACCCGGCCCAAAGATCCCTTTCGCGAAGTTGAGGTTGTTCTCCTTTTTGAGCCTCGTGATGTGCCTTTCCTATGGGGCATAGCCCGTTTGCAACACCGCCGCGACCTGCTGATCTTCCGGGGCCGGCTCCGGCTGCCGCCGCGTTGTGAACTGGAACTCGCGGACACGGACAGTTGGACCGGCCGCGACGCCCTGAAGAAGCTCGACATGTCCGCCTGGAACCAGGCGGAAATCGGTGGGGCCGGGTTGGTGTTGGTCTATCAGGGCAGCGAGGCAACTGACCTGGCAACCGCGATGCTGGCGCAGTTCCGCCAGATCGGCGTGCAAGCCTGCCTCATCGCAGTACGGCGCAGTGATCCTCACGTGGAAGTACACTTGCTGCTGCCTAAAGTGGACGCAGTTCCCGCCAGGGAGCTCTTTGAGCTGCTGCGGGAAACGAGCCGGCAAGTCATGTCCTCCCATTAGCAAAGTTGGCAAGGGCAATCAGGAGGATAAAGGGGAATGCGGATTTTGTTTAGGGCTCTGGGGATAAGCGCAAAGCCCCTGCAGGGCTAACATCCAGCCCGCAGGGGCTTTGCTCTTTCAGCCCGCCGGCTTCAGCCTCGGGCTTTCCACGCACGCGCTACGATCCCGGCGCAGGTGCAGGCGCCGCCGGCGCCGCCCGGAAGCGCTGGTATGCCTTCCAGCCATCCCACGCAATGACCGCCGCCGCGACGAACAGGAGCAGTGCGACGATAATCATGGCCCATGCGCCAAAAACAGAGATGGCCGCCATGCCGGGCTTTATGGCAATGGTCACGTACAGGTTGTAGGCCGTAACCAGCGTCGCCGCCATGGTGGTAATATACATGAACAACATGGGGATGCCAGCGTACGCGGGACTGCGGCGAATGGACGCCAGCCAGACGGTGACGATCAGCAGACTCAGAGCTGCCATAAGCTGGTTAGAGGCGCCAAAAAGCTGCCACAGGTAAACCCACGTCCCCGACAGAACCAGCAGCATAACCAGGACCATGGACACGATGGTCGCCACGTGCGGGTTGCGGAAGCCCACCCACGTGTCGCCCAGCCACTCCGTCAGCGTCACGCGCAT
>JBBITV010000042.1:11806-14616 GCA_037440585.1 Chloroflexota bacterium | reverse complement strand
GGACTTTGGCGAGGTGGAAGATTACCCGGTGGGGGTCTTCCTGCGCGACCCGTAGAAAGCGAACTCAGGGGAACTCAGGGATTCGTGACTGTTACCGTGGACGACTGGTTCGAGCGCGGCCTGCTGGGGATCGCTCTGGACCCTGGCTGGCCCATTACCCGCAACCTCTACATCTACTATACCCAGCCCGGCTCGCCACCGGTGAACCGCGTCGTGCGCTACACGGCCGACGCCACGGGCCTCCAGGCCGATCCGGCCATCCCGCCTGTCGAGCTGATGAATGTCCCGACGACCGGCTGCGGCAACCACAACGGCGGCAACGTCCACTTCGGCCGCGACGGCAAGCTTTACGTGAGCATCGGCGACAACGCCCTCGTCGGGTAGTTCGGTACCGATGATCCCCGTTTCGCAGGCGGATAGCGTCGCCAGCCGCGCCCCCGCCAGGCGTAAGCCGAACAGGTCCTGCACCGTCAGCCTTTCGTCTTGCGCCATCACCAGGCCGCTGTGGAGCGGGTCTGCCCAGTCGGTCGCCCCGTGGCAGGAGAAGTGGGCCACCTGGGCCTGGGGCACGGCGTCCAGCACGGCGCGGCGGGTGGCCTGCGCGTGCCGCAAGGTCTGCGAAGACTTGAAAAGCGCGGTGATCGCGGCGACCTCGGCCTGCGAGTTGGGCAGGCGATTGCCACTGACCGGCCGGGGCTCGTCGACGGCCAACAGGTGGCCGTCAGGGGTGCGAGCGGCGATGCGCCGGGCGTGCGTGAACGCCCGGGCCGACGGGGCGTAGGTCCACGTCACGCGGTCCAGGGCGTAAAGGCGTCGCCCGGCCTGCTCTGTCCAGGCGGCATGCAGCGGCAACAGGGCCAGCAGACCGGCCGGAACCAGCACCGCCTGCTGCACGCCCAGGGTTTCCAGGCAGCGGACCACCGGCTGCATCAACGTGGCCATAGTGTTGCAATTAGAGATCGAGTTCGTTTGTTACGGCACTATTTTCTTTAGCTTCATTAATCCAAAATCCAATCCGCGTTGAACAACGCTTCAGACCGAAGGGTTTTCGGAAACCCTTCGGGTCTGGGTCTCCCAAAATCTGGCGTGCGCCCTCATCGGCGCTAGCCAGGGTCGATTTGACTGCCAGCCCGTCATTGTGCTACTATCGGACCGCGCAACCCAACTGCCTCACCCCCCGGCCCCCTCTCCTGAACCGAAAAACCCCATTTCGGTTCAGAAGAGGGGGAGTCCGCCACAACTGACTCCCCCTCTTCTGACGGCGGCAGTTTCGCCGTCAGGAGAGGGGGCCGGGGGGTGAGGTTCTTCACAAGGAGGCACAATGGACTTTGACCTCACCCCCGAACAGGAAATGATCCGCAAAGCCGCCCGCGAGTTTGCCGAACGGGAAGTGCGGCCCTTTGCCCGCGAGAATGACCGGACCGGCCGCTTCCCCCTCGACATCATCGCCAAAATGGCCCACCTGGGCTTCATGGCGCCGATTCTGCCCGAGGCATACGGCGGCATGGGCGTCGACTATATTAGCGAGGCCCTCATCTTCGAGGAGATCAGCCGGGTTGACTTTGCCGTGCGGACGACCCTCTCGGTGCAGGTTTCCCTGTGTGAGGGGCCGATCTATCACTGGGGCAACGAGGAGCAGAAACGCACGTACCTGCCCAAATTGGCCAGCGGGGAGTGGCTGGGCTGCTTCGGGCTGACGGAACCCAACGCCGGATCGGACGTGGCGGCGATCCAGACGCGAGCCGTCAAGGATGGCAACAACTGGATTCTGAACGGCCGCAAGATGTTTATCACCAACGGCAGCTATGCCCGGCTGGCCATCATCTTCGCTCAGACTGACCCGGCTAAGGGGGCGAAGGGCTTGACGGCATTCCTGGTAGAAACGGACACACCCGGGTTCTCCACGGCCGAGATCCACGGCAAGTTGGGCATCCACGCTTCCAACACGGCGGAGCTGATCCTGGAAGACGTGCGCGTGCCCGCCGAAAACCTGTTGGGCCAGGTCGGGCAGGGCTTCAAGATCGCCATGTCCGCCCTGGACGACGGGCGGTACGGCGTGGCGGCCGGCTGTGTGGGCCTCATCCAGGCGTGCATCGACGCCAGCGTGAAGTACGCCCAGGACCGCCAGGCGTTTGGCCGGCCCATCGGCCAGTTCCAGCTCGTGCAGGAGCTGATCGCCGACATGGTGCTGGACTGCGAGGCGGCGCGGTTGTTAGTCTATCGCGCCGGGCATCTCAAGAACAAAGGGCTGCCGAACACGCGTGAGACGTCGCTGGCAAAATGGTACGCCTCCGAGGCGGCCGTCCGCGCCGCCCTGAACGCGATCCAGGTGCATGGCGGCTATGGCTACATCGACGAGTATCCGGTCGAAAAATACCTGCGCGACGCCAAGATCGCGACGCTGTACGAGGGGACGACGCAGGTGCAGAAGCTGATCGTGGGGCGGTATGCGACGGGGTTGAGTGCGTTTACTTGATTCTCCTTGTCGCGCTCTCGACAAACATCGCGCGCAGTTTCTCATCCTGGAACAAACCCACGATTTGGTCGATCATCGCGCGCGCCTCGCGACGGTGGGCCTCTGCTTCACCGTGACGACCTAGCATGGCTAAAACCTGCGCCGCGCCTGCGCGTGCCTGCCACACCAGGGGCCGCATCTGCATCTCGAGGGCGAGTTCTTCCAAGCGCGCGCACAGCACCCGCATGACCGCCAGGCTCGTTTCGGGCCGCTCCCGCAGAATCCCCTCGAATTGCTTCTGGTCAATACAAATGTCTACTATGCTTGTACTGCTGATTGGTACTACACGCTCACC
>JBBITV010000042.1:0-11750 GCA_037440585.1 Chloroflexota bacterium | reverse complement strand
TTCGCGTTCTTGCCCTGCAAATCTGCATCTGTGACCCCACGGGCCTTGCTGCAGCCCCCTCAGACGTAGATGGGCATGCCACTGGCAATGGTCTTGCTCATCAGTTCCTTGATCGGCGCCCAGCCTACCCCGTGCACCTGGTCGGCAATATAGTCCTTCATCAGGTAGGTGGCCTCGCCTACGAGGGCGACCTGGGGTTTGTGGCCGGCCTCAATGGCGCCATTCGCTCCCACAAAGGCGAGAGTGGCTCGTGTTGGGTCATCGGAACCGTAGCTACTTATGTACAGAATCGTTGCCATCACATACCTCCTCACCCATCATCCTTCAATGTTGTAAAACTCACGCCGCCCAGATTCGACGAGCGGTAGGGAGCGGGCGAACCAGTCGTTGAAGTCAGGCAGGCTGAAAACTTCTGTAATGAGCTTCTCCCACTCAGCCAGGCTTTCCACCTCCGTCTCTGTGACGACGGTGAAGAAAGGCCCGCTGGCGTCGGTGAGAATACGGTATCCATACTTCGCTCCTCCCGGCCACTTCTGCCTGGCTTCCTTAAAGAGTGCTACCAGTTCGCCTCCCTTGCCATACTTCGCCTGAAAAATGTCACGCACGAGAATCATTGTTTCACCTCCGCCCTTTCTCTCAGCTTACTTTATGGTCCTCTGTTCGTGGCATAGTGTCGGCCCCACGGGTTAATCCGCTTTAGTAAATTATAATGATAGTATATAAAATCTGCCAACTCGCTATGTCTCATGAACAGACCTGACAGCATCTCCATCAAACCTGTTCAGCTTGATCACACGCGCTCTACCGCGCAGCAAGGGAGGCACCACCAACCGGGCCTGGGCTTCGTTGTCCGCTTCAAGGATGGCCCATCCACAGTGCACACCCGATTTGCAGCCCCACACAAAGTTAAAGAGGTAGCCCATGGCGCGAATCTGCTCCACCAACATCAGGCAGTCTTGGGCGGTGTGCGGTGTTTCGATCAAGTAACTATCCATAATGATCCTCCCATACGTGCGACGCACCCCAGTGGGGCCGCCAACGGACTTCACACGGGCGACCCCACACCCTAACGTGCGTCGCACGTAGATTATGCAGCGGGTTTGGTAAACCGGAAGTGTGCGAGATAGATCGGCAGTTCGTTCTCGGGGAACTGGCCAAATAGCCAATCGAGAAACTCGAGGGTGAACAGCGGGTAGAGTTTCAAGCGCTCTTTGGTGACCGGATCTCTGGTGAGAATTTGCGCATTGGTGAACCCGGCGGTCTTCGCTTCGCGGATCAGTCCTCTCTCCGAGAGGGCGCCCGCCAGTCAGCCCGCAAACGCGGCTTCGCTATCGAGCACCGCCCGTGGCAACTGGCCGTTCACGACCGAATCGGAGAAGACCAGGCGTCCGCCCGGTTTCAGCACACGATACAATTCCTGGAAGGTGCGGTGCTTGTCCGTGGACAGGTTAATGACACCGTTGGAAATAATCACGTCCACACTCGCGTCGTCGAGGGGAATCTGCTCCATCTTCCCTTGCCGGAACTCGACGTTGGCCAGCCCCAGGACTTGCTGGTTGGCGCGGGCGCGTTCGAGCATCTCCGGTGTCATATCCAGGCCGATCGCCCGGCCGCGCGGGCCGACTTTTTTCGCGGCGATGAAGGTATCAATCCCGGCGCCACTCCCGACGTCGAGGACAATTTCGCCCGGCTGCAAGTCGGCATAGCGCACCGGGTTGCCAAGGCCAAGGGCATAGGTCTTGACTGACTCGGGCAGCCAGGCGATCTCCTGGGGGTCGTACAGGCTTTCGGCAACGCGCATATCCCTGGGAACCACCGCACCGTAGGATTCGCGGACGATGCGCACTGCCTCGTCTTCAGAAAATCGAACACTTTGAAGTGCATTGCTCATTTCAGATCTCCCTGATCAAGAAAACTCCAGGCTATAGCCCAATGGCACTAACATTTGTCATCCTGAGCGAAGCGAAGGATCTCTGCCCTCTGGAGCCGAGCCGCTCACTAAAGAAAGCCGAGATGCTTCGCTCCGCTCAGCATGACAGCCCGATTGGCAAATGTTAGTGCCATTGGGCTATTCGAAATTGACAAATTAATCTAGCAATCCCCAGAAGCAGCTTGCCGGTCATAGGCCGGAGCCCGCTAGTGAGTGTTCGTCAATCTGCAAAAGCCCAGGGGTTCTACCCCTGGGTTCCGACGCGTCAGTCCGCCAGTGTGATCGTCACCGGCACCGGGTTGCGGATGATGTCCAACACTGGCGAGGTCTTCTGGACGTAATCGCACAGCGCTTCGATCTTCTCACGCGGTGCATCGGATTTCACCCGATACGACAGCCGGATCTTCTCGTAGCCGGGGCGGACCTTGTCCGACAGGCCCAGGAAGCCGTGCAGATCGATGTCGCCCTCCAGTTTGAAGTCCAGGCTGTCTACCCGGATGCCCTGGGCCGCGGCGTTGTAGATGAAGCCCACCGCCAGGCACGACGCCAGGGCGTGGAGCACGGCCTCCACCGCATTTGGTCCGGCGTTGTCCCCCAGCAGGACAGGGGGTTCATCGCCCTCAAGGAGGAATGGCCTGCTGCGCGAGGTGTCCTCCTGCCCGGCCCCGTAGAAGCTCTGAATGGTGGTGCGGGAATGACCGCCGTTCACCCACTGGTTGGTGGCCCGGAACTTGAAACGGGCCAGGGATGGATTGTCTTTGATGACGTTGATCGTCCCGATCAACTGATCCACATTGACACCGTTCACGATTGTTTGAACCCGGGTTGCCATGAGATTATCTCCTCTCTTTGAATCTCCATATTTTATGTCGCCAGCGTCTCTTGATGCCAGCTATACCCTTACCAACACCGTCTCCACCGGCACGCGCAACGAGTCCACCACCGGCGACAGCTTCTCCACTGTCTCTTTGAGCTGCTGCAGTTGCTCGTCGCTGGCCGGGCTCTTGACGTAGATGATGCCCCGAATGCGCTCCAGGCCTGGCCGCACACCTTGCGCCAGCCCCATGGAGCCCTGCAAGTCGATGTCGCCCTCCAGGTCGATCTCCAGTGCCTCCACCGGAATGTCCATGGCCGCGCCGAACATCGCCCAGCCACCGGCGATGCAGGTACCTGCCGCGGCAATGAGAGTTTCCACGGCTGCCGGGCCAGTATTCTGTCCCAACAGCGCCTCAGGATGGTCGCCCCACAGGTGGAATGTGCGGCCCCGGTCAACGGGCCTTTCCGCCTGCACGTAGTCGCCGATTTCCGCCTGGTTCCGGAAGCCCCCCTTCCAGACCGTACGGGCATGAAAGGTACACTGTCCTAGACCTGGGTTCTGCTTGACAGCCTCTATGGTCGTGTGCAGAGCTTCCACGTCGATCCCGTTTGCGGTGCGCATTCGCTTGCCTCCTTGAGAAAGTCAGCGCCGTGTATTATCTGGCTTAGATTATACACGGCGCTGTTTCTCAAAACCTTCCCAGAATCTACCCGGATGGAGATCTTTCTCTTTTCAAGTGCTCTCGAATCTGCAGTGTCTCCTTCAGGTCATAACGTTGATCCAGTTCACGGAATATCTCGGCCGCTTGCCTCAGGCAGGTTTCCGCCTCAGCCAGTTCGCCGCGCGCGGCGTGGATCTGGCCCCGTACCCGCACCGCCTGAGCTTGCCCGGCCCGGTTGTGGCCCATCTCGGCCAGGTCCTGTGTCTTTTCAGCGTAAGTCCAGGCAGTCTCCAGATCGCCTGTGGCTAGATGGAAGGCGGCCAGGGCCGGGTACATTTGCAGGCTGCAAACGGTGCACATGCGCCCTGCATGTTCCAGTGTCTTGGCTGCCTGCACGATCTCTCCGGCGCCAGCCAGGTCGCCAGCTTCCAGGCGGTTCCAGATGCCGGCACCATATAGCCGTTGTAAGCAATGGTCCCACACGGCGGCCTGCCGGGCTGTCTCCAATCCCTGCTGGACCAGGGTCCAGCCAGTTTGAGCCTCCCCGCGGGCAGTCAGGAGATTGGCCTGGCGGGCCAGGACGTAGGCCATCCCGGCGGGCGACCCAATACGCTGGTGCAGCTCCAGGGCTTGTGCCAGGCTGTGGGCCGCCGGTTCCAGTTGGCCCCGCAGGAAAGCCATGCTGCCCAGGGCGTAGTGGCAAACGGCCACGCAGCGCAGGTCGCCCAGCGTGGCTGCGTGTTGGGCCACCAATTGGATGAATTTCTCAGCCTGCCGATAGGGCTCATCGCCGTGGACGTGATACTCCCACAGGCAAAGGTGTCCATCCGTGGCTACCACCACGTCCGGTGACCAGCCGGCTATCTGGCGCCGCAGCTCATATTTGAGCCCCTCCTCCCATTTCCCGAGGGGCAGGTAAGACAGGGCCAGCATCTCACACGCCTGGGAGACCTCCACCTGGGCGCCGGCCGCCTCGGCGATTTCCAACGCCCGCAGCGCGTTTTGCACCGCGTCTTCCAGGGCGTTCCGGTGCCAGTCGAAGAGGGCCTGGGCAATGAGCCACCGGGCCTCCTCCAGTGGGTCGTTCCCCAGGATCTCACATGCGCGGGCCAGGTGCTCGGCCGCGGTCGCTATGTCGGTGGTGAGGATGGCGCCCAGGGCAATCTTGCGGTGGAGGGTGGCAGCCTCACCCCATTCCCCCTGCTCCCCTTCCCCTCTCCTGTCGTATGACAGGAGAGGGGAAGGGAGACGGCCGGTAGGCCGGGGGGTGGGGGTGAGGCACTCCAGCGCACTCTGATACGCCTTCACACTCCGGGCCACGTCGCCGATGGCCCGGTACACATCGCCGATCCGCTCCTGCACCTCAGCTCGCAAGCGCCGCAGGTCTGGGGCGATCCGCCCTTCCAGGACGGAGAGGGCCTCTGCATAGCGTTGCAGGGCATCGTCGTGAGCGTACACCCCTTCGGCCCGGTCGCCCGCCTGGATCAAGTAGCCCACTGCCCGGCCGACATCGCCTACCTGCAGATAGTGGTAGGCGATGGCCTCGACGGGCATGGTTGGGTCGTCTCGATACAGCGTCTCCAATGCCCGGGCTACCTGGCCGTGAAGGGCCTGCCGCCGTGCCTGTGATAGCTCCTGGTAGATCGCCGCACGGAACAGGGGATGCGGGAAGCGGTAATTCAGCCCCGCCTCTTCTAGCAGCCGGGTAGCCAAGACCTCGTCCAGCAGATCCAGCAGAGAAGTTGGCTTCGCGACCTCCCGGTCGGTTGGCGAGAGACTGGCCTCCAGGACCGGAAATGGGACATCCCGGCCGACCACCGCGGCCAGGTGGAGCAGGCGCAAGGCTGCCGGTGAGAGATGTGCCAGACGACCTTTTAGCAGGGCCTGCAAAGAGGCGGGAATAGGCGGTAAGGGCATCGGGGCGTAGGCATCTGTCACCTGGCCGGTGAACTGCCACGTGTTCTCCACCAGCGCGATCTGGTCGGCAGCGGCCAACTGGCGCACCATCTCGCGCGCAAAGAGCGGGTTGCCTTCCGAGAGGCGATAGATTGCGTCCGCCAGGCGGGAGTCCACAGTGCCGCCCTCTAGGACCTGGGCCACCAGGGCGCGATGTTCCGTCCCGGACAGAGGTGTCAGGGGCAGTCGATAGTGCAGATTGTGCCGTTCCAGGCTGCTGATGAGGGTCTCTAACCCTGGTGTGGCGCCAGGTTCTTGAGCTCGCCAGATCCCAACCAACAGCAAGGGCTGGTTCGGGGTCTCGCGGGCCAGGTAGTGGAAGAGTTTCAACGATCCCTCATCAGCCACGTGCAGATCATCCAGAATCAGGATCACGGGGGTAGAGCGCGCCCGGGCGGCCAGGAAACGCAACACACTGGCGAAGAGTGCATTCTGGGCGGCTACGCGATCAGCGCTGGGGACGGGCGAGGCCGTGGGCGGCAGCTCGGGGATGGCGACGGCCAGTTCGGCGGGGATCAGGTCGGCGTGGACCGGGTCCGTCCGCAGGGCCATGCGCAGGGCTTCAATCACGGGCGCATACGGAGATTGGCCTTCCTGGTCGTGGGTACTGCCCAACAGGGCCAGGTAACCCCGTCGCTGGCCAAGCTGCCGGATCTCATGCGCCAACCGGGTCTTGCCAATGCCCGCACTCCCTTCCAGCGCCAGCACGGCTCCCTGTCCGCGAGCCAGGCGATCCAGCAACTCCGTGATCGTCTTCATCTCTGCCTGCCGGCCCACCAACGGTGGTAGTGTAGGGGCAGGACTGAATCCCGACGCAACGGGCGGGGCACTGACTTCCCGGCGAGGTTGGATCTTGCGGTTGAGGATGTCCTGGTATAGCTGGGTAGTCTCAGGCAACGGCTCCACATCCAACTCCCGGGCCAGAACTTCGATACACAGGCGATACTGGCGCAGCGCGCGGTCGCGGCTGCCCTGGAGGGCAAACACGCGCATCAGGCCCCGGTGCGCGTCTTCACGCGCCGGCTCGCGGGCCAGGACCTGGCGAAAGGCATCGGCGGCTTCGTCGAGGTAGCCGATGGCCAGATATCCCTCCCCCAGCGCCACCAGCACCTCCAGGAAGCGCTCCCGCAGCGCTTCCCGCGGCATGATGGTCCACTCCTCGTAGAGGTCTTCGGGGAGCAAGTCGCCCTTGTAGCAAGCGGCGGCACGCTGCAGGAGTGCCAGGTCCCGAGTGTGGGTTGCCTCGCGGGCCAGGTGCTCGAAGGCCTCGATATCGGTGTGTACGCCCGCTGGCGCGGCCAGGGTGAGCACCTCCGCGTGGAGATCAAGCAGGTCTTCTGGCGGACACGGCGGTTGGGCCGTGGCGAACGCCTGGCGGATATAGTAAATGGCTTTGTAAAGCTGGGCGGCGGCAGAGCGAGGATCGAGCTCGGGCCAGAGCAGATCCAGCGCCTGTTCCCGGTGGAGACGATGCCCTGGCTGGAGCGCGAGGACCTTCAACAGGTGGCGAGCTTTGCGTTTTTCAAAGGCACCTTCTGGCACCTCATGTTCGCCCAGCCAGACGCTGAAACCGCCTAGCAGTGCCAGGCAGAAGCCGACATTCTGTGTATCGGTGCAGGGCGTCGAAAGGCCCGGCATGTGAGCGGCCATTATGGCCTCTCCTCCTTGGTTTTGATAGTATTCAATTATAAAACTCAATTAAGGAATGTCAAAGTGCCGGCTCTGGCGCTTTACAAACCTAAGGAGCCGTAGTACAATACGCCTATCAAATATAGCACCAGGAAGAAGCTGATACCCAAGCACTTTTGAGTGACCGGCCTGGATTGACGATTCGCTAGGTATCAAATATATCACCAGGAAGAAGCTGATACCCAAGCTCCGATCATAAAGATTATCTCACCTCAGGAGTTTCGATATGGCTAGAGCAATGAACTATGAGGCCCCTACCTTGACTCACCGCATAAGCCCGGATGAAGCGAGCACGGCGGCCACAGATTTTTTGTTGGACCACGTAGGCAACCAGTTGATCGCCGGCCGACCACACCTGATGGTTTCGGCGGTACGAGCCGTCTGGATCGTCCCGGTGCAACTGGCCTATATCCACACTGGCACGCTGGGTAGCGTAGGCGTGGTAGCTGTGGACGAAGAGACAGGCCAGGTGATCGCCTGGACACCCATTTCCGAAATGAAAGCTGCCAGCCGCCAATTGCGGGAAGGCCATGAGCCGGAACTATCCGCGCAGTTTAAGTCCTTCATGGCCGCCCGCGCCCAGGAAGCCAGGCAGTGAGTAGTATTCCGTTCTGGCCCCAGGAGCGGCCAGAGTCTTGTGTGCCGGCCTGTTTGCGCATGGTACTGGCCAGTTACGGCGTGGAACGCACTGAGGCGGAAGTCTGTGCTTGCTGCCAGACGGATGCTGATGGCACCCTTCCCAGTGCGGCGGCTCGTTGTGCTCAAAGCCTGGGGTTCGATGCCACTGCCCCGCGCCTGTCGGGGCTGGATGCACTCCGGGAACAACTTGAGACAGCGCACTCGTTTCCCATCGCCTACGTAAATTTGGCTCCCATTCTCGGATTGAACGTCATCCATGCTGTCATCGTGGAAGCTATTGATACGCAGAGAAGACAGGTCCGAGTCATTGACCCAGCCTATCCGCCTACTGGTCGTCGGGAGTGGGCGTTGGATTTGTTCGAAGCGGGCTGGCGACTGGCTCGATACCAGGTTATCCTGGTCATACCCAAATCGTAGTGGGCCAATCACTTCCACGGATGCTGAAAGAGGTGCTTTAGCGATGACGGGGTAGCGAGAATTATGGTTTTAACAGGGGAAGCGGCCAAGAGCGGGGTGCTCCTGATGCAACACGGGGCCTCGCCCTGGCGCCCCGCGGGCTGGCGCCCACCGGAAGGGCTCGCAGAGATGCCCCAGGTTGTTAACGCGACATCCACTTGGTTGGAATGAGCACCCCCCATTAAGTCTCCTCAAACAGGCGCTCCCCCCGATGGAGGCGGTAGGCGATCTGATACGTTTGCCCCTCCGCGCGGACCGTCGGCGCATGGGCGGCCAGGTACCGCGCGGCGGCGATGAGGACATGGGTCCCGGCGGGCCTGCCGCGCAGTGATGCACTTGGGATTCCTACTTGTGAACCCAGACCCAGGTTCCAGGATTCTCTGCCGTGGACCGGACGGAGGATTGGTCATCGGGAATGACCGGAGTGGCCCAATCGAAGAACCACCGGGCGTCAGCCGGGCTGAGGTTGACACAGCCGTGGCTGCGAACTGCGCCGAACTTATCGTGCCAGTAGGCGGCGTGGATGCCATAGCCCCGATAGAAGTACATGGTCCAGGGCACATCGGCCAGATCGTATTGATCTTCCGGCGTGTCTCCGCCACGCATGCGGGCAAGCTGATACTTGATCCAGATGCGGAAGAGGCCCTGAACCGTCGGCCACTTGGGGGGCAGGCCCGTCGAGACTAGCGTGGCATAGACCGGTGTATCGCCTTCGTGGGCGATGATCACTTGCTGGCTCAGGTTCACTTCGATCCACTTCTCATCCGGGCCAATCCGGGCAGGACGCCGGGCTGGATCCAAACGGCGAACGAACAGGCTGCGGAGCCACCGATCGTCGCCAATGCGATACCAGAGCACACCGTTTACCACCTTCTCCTCAAAAATTGAAACAACGTCGTACCCTTCCAGGGTGCCGGCGATAGCCGCAGACTCTGCCACACCCGGTTTGGAGTGCACGTTTACCTTGGGCCAATAGACCATCGCAAGTCGGTCGGTGGAGTGCTCGAGAAGATCAACGCCATGTAACGCCGAGGGCGCGGCGAATTGCAAAGCTCGCTCAGGCATCCAGCCATAACCAGTCCGATAATAAACGCGACTTCCTAGCTCAGCGCTTTCGTGGATGCTGACCCACGTATCTCGACCACCTCGCCAGCCAGTAGGCGTGTTTGCCCACACCATTTCGAGGGTGCGATAGACAGGTGTTGCATAACGGAGTCGAGCATAATGCAAAGGCAGGCCGGAGGGCGGCTCGACCTTATTGACGACTACTTCAATAACTGTGTTTTTGGCGACTGGCTCATCAGCCGAGGCAACAGGCGCGAGGACAAAGGAGAGAATAACGATAGACAACGTCCAGAAGATTAACCGACGCATACGACACACCTCCCTTGGCAATCCTTTCCCTTTTTAATCATATACTTTTTAAACTAAAATGACAACCAGCCTTGTTGACCCTAACCCACATCTCTGCTATAATCGCCCGCAAAATGATAAGGTGTTGAATGGAGCTTTTCGCGATTACGTTTGCCTGGTGGCTCGTCGGATTTACGGGGGCGATGATGCCCGGACCGATCTCGACGCTGACCGTCACGGAGAGTGCCCGGCAGGGATTCTGGGCTGGGCCGCGTCTCGCTCTCGGGCACGCCCTGGCGGAATTGGGTATGGTGCTGGCGTTGGCCGTCGGACTCAGCACGGTGTTTCAGGACAACCGTGTAGCCGGCGCCATCGGCCTGGTCGGCGGGGCGGTTTTACTCTGGATGGGATTTGACATCGTCCGGTCCGCGTGGCTCAAGCGAGTCAGCCTGGACGTGAGCAGCACGCCACCGGCGGGCGTCGCCCGGTTAGGGCTGGTTCCGGCGGGGGTGATCTTGAGCGTGGGCAACCCGTACTGGCTCTTGTGGTGGGCCACGGTGGGTGCGACCAACCTGCTCGTTTTCGGGCGCTTCGGGGTCGTCGGTCTGGTGGCCTTCTACGTCGGCCACATCATGGCCGACTTGGGCTGGATGAGTTTCCTGGCTTTCGTTATCTCCTCTGGCCGGCGCTTAATGCGAGATGGGATCTACCGTGCCATCCTCCTGGTATGTGGAGCTTTTCTGGTTGCACTGAGCTTCTACTTTCTGGTTTCTGGTTTTCAGTTCTGGCAGAAATAAGGGGAATTCCGGGGAACTCGGGGAGACTAGAGAAAGCTATTTGCACGTTTTCGCGTTGTGTGCTATCATTCAGTCCTGGCATGACCAGGAAAATTGTTTTAACCGGCTTCCAGCGCCGCCGCCGGCGGCGAACTGAGAGAATAGGGCACTAGAGAGCGATTGGATCGCTGCTAGTGCCCTTTTTTATGGCCACAGACTCATGACCGTTCATCGCTTACCTGGCTTGATCGACCCTCACGTTCACTTACGTGAACCGGGTGGCACCCATAAGGAGGACTATGCGACAGGCACCGCTGCAGCATTGGCGGGCGGGATCACGCTGGTCCTCGATATGCCGAATACCTACCCGCCGACGACCGACGCCGGACTTTTGGCCGAAAAGCGCGCCCTCGCCGCGCCCGGTGCCCGATGCGACGTGGGTTTGTACCTGGGCGCCAGCCGGGATAACGCGGCCCAGGTGGCGGAAGCCGCACCAGGCGCAGTCGGGCTGAAAATCTACGTCAATGAAACATACGGGCCGCTGCGCATTGACGACCTCTCAACGCTCATGGCACACTTTCGAGCCTGGCCCAAGGGCAAACCCATCGCGGTCCACGCCGAGGGCCTGGCCGTGGCTCAGGTGATCGCCCTGGGAATTCTCTATGGTCAGCGGGTGCACTTCTGCCACGTCAGCCGCAAAGCCGAGATCGAGCTGATCGCCCACGCCAGGCAGAAAGGGGCGCGGATCACGTGCGAAGTGACGCCGCATCACCTCTTTCTCACCGAAGCGGACGCCGATCGGCTTGGCCCTTTTGGCCAGATGCGCCCATCCCTGGCGACTCCCTACGACCAGTTTGCCCTCTGGACCCATCTCGACTTCGTCGACTGCATTGCCACCGATCACGCGCCGCACACGGTCGAGGAGAAACGGGGAGTGCCGCCGCCGCCGGGTGTGCCGGGCCTGGAGACGCTGCTGCCACTGATGCTGACGGCCGTCGTTGAAAAACGTCTCAGCCTGGAGCGATTGATTGAGCTGACGGTGACAAACCCGGCGCGCATCTTTGGCCTTTCAGGGCAACCGGATACCTGGGTGGAAGTCGAGATCGGTCCAACGTGGGAGATTACCGAACAGGGGTTGTTCACGAAGTGCGGCTGGACGCCTTTTGCTGGCATGCCGGTGCGAGGGCGGGTGCTACGCACCTGCCTGCGGGGAGTAATAGCCTACGAGGAAGGACGCATACTTGCCAAACCCGGCCAAGGCCGGGTCCTATTCTCGTGATCAGCGGGCGGGGTTTCATCCCCGCCCTTTTTATATCAACCGCGCCTGGAAATTCCGAGAGATAGACCTGTCAGGTTTCGGAAACCTGACAGGTCTGCTCGGAAAACTCAAGTGCGCTCAGTATTAAGGAGGATACGACATGCTCGACAATAGACCGCGCCTGTTCGACCTGGAGTCGATGGTGACCCCGACCG
>JBBITV010000041.1:8194-14709 GCA_037440585.1 Chloroflexota bacterium | reverse complement strand
CCCCCGCCCCCCGCCCCCCCCCCCGCCCGGGCGCCCCCACCCGCGCCACCCCGCCGCCCCCTCGGCGGGGGGGGGTGGAGGTGGCAGGCGGAATGGATGTGGCGGCGGGCAGCCGGCGGTCGACGGTTGGAATGGGCGTCGAGGTGGCGGTCGGTGGTCGGTAGTCGGTGGTCCGTGTTGGTGCAGCGGTGGCGATGGCGACGGGTGTCGGCGTTGCCTGCCCGCGTGTGACGAGCGTACCGACGAGAACCAGGCCGGTGTCGGCCAGCATACAGGCCAAAAGGATCAAGAGGACGGCGAGGAGTATAATCAGGTTTCGAGTTGAGAAGCGTTCAGTCATGGGCAGCCTTCTTTCGGAAAAGTGCTGGACTTTGCCAAAGTCCCGTGTCAGGTGTGAGCTCATGGGCCATACAGCGACTGATACATGGCATACTGCTCGGTGACAGTCCTGACGTAAAGGGCGGTCTCGGAAAGATCGATGGCTTCGACGGCCAGATCCAGGTCGCTGCCGAGGCGCTGCCAGCGGCGGGCGTTGCCGGGCCCGCCGTTGTAGGCGGCCAGCGCCAGTTGGGGAACCCCGTTGAACTGCTTGAGCATCTCCGACAGGTAGTGAGTCCCAAATGCCACGCTCACGTAGGGCTTGAGAAGATCCTCCTGCCTGAAACCGGACCACCTGAGACTCTGCGCAATTCCCAGGGCAGTGGATGGGATGACCTGGGTCAGGCCTCGTGCCTGGGCGCTAGAGAGCGAGAGCGGCTCGAAGCGACTCTCCTGACGGATAAGGGCGTAGAACAGCAAAGGATCAAGGCCGCGCCTGGCCGACTCGGCTTCGACGAGGTCACGATACGGGCGCGGGTAGGCCAGCACCTGCAAGAAACGCGGCGCCTGGGTCATGTCCAGCCCTAGCAGATGGGCGGCGCGCTCGGCGCAGGAGATGGATAGCGCATAGCTCTCCTGATCGCGGAGACGGATTGCGAGCCGGACCATCGCCAGCGCATCGCCGAAGAAGCGCCCGCGTACGGCACGGAACTCGCGGTTAGCATCGGCGCGCAGGCCGAGAGCCATGAATTCGATGCCGCGCTGGAAGCCCCGGTCGGCCAGGATGGCGGTGTCCGTGTCCTGAAGGTCAGCAGCGCTGCGCCCGGTGCGGGCAAGGAACCAGGTCTCAAAATCAGCCTGGCGGGCTGGACCGCTGGCTGGAGGGGTGGCTTTGAGTCCGGCGTCTCGGAGCGTAGCGGCCCGTAGACCGTAGTAGCCTTTCACTGCAACGGCAACCGCATCCGCCAGGAGTGTATCGGCCTTGTCTGGCTTGCCCAAAGCCAGGTGAGCCTTGGCCAGCCAGAAGAGGCCCTTGCTGCGCGTTGCGGGATCGTCCTGCGACGCCATGGGTTGCCACGCGGCGATGGCGTCGTCATAGTGGCCAAGCTTGTAGCGGCAGAGGCCGGCGTTGAAGTAGGCTCGACCGGCGAACTCGCTCCTGGGGTAGCGCTGGCCGACCGCCTGGTAGGCGGCCAGCGCCCGGTCGCAGCCCGCGCTTTCTTCCGTGGTCAGCGCCACGGCCCACAACGCGTCGTCGGCCAGGGGGTCGTTGGGCAGAGCGTCGGCCAGGCGACGATAGACCTGGATGGCCTGATCAGTGCGGTTGAGTGCGCTCAGGCTACGGCCCTTGTTCAGCCAGGCCTGCGCTACCCGCGAGTCTTTGGGATAGCCGGTGAGAATCGCGTCGAACTCACGGATGGCCTGGTCGTATTGGCGCAGCCGGCGGTAGGCCTCGCCAGCGTAGAAATGGGCAGCCACTGCATCGGCGTTCCCCGCGTCGACTCTCTTGAAGGCGGCAATGGCAGCGGGATAGTCCCGGTTGTAGTAATACACCAGGCCCTGGAGATAGGGCCTTAACCCGGTATCGCCAAGTTGCGCCAGCTCCTGGAGGGCGGTTAGGGCAGCTCCAGTCTCCGGATACTCGATAACCACCGCTTGGAACTGGGCGGCCGCCTGCTCGATCTGGCCGACGGAGGCATAGGCCTGGCCGGCAGCCAGGCCAAGGTCGGCGCGCTGCGCTTTGTCCTCGGCAAAGCTGGCTGCTTTCTGGAAAACAGCCGCAGCCTGGTCAAATTGCTTCTGGGTCAGATAAGCGCGGCCCATGCCTTTCAGGGCGTCGAGCGCGGCGGTCCCCGACGCGCCCGAATCGAGGGCGTGTTGGAAGGCGGTGACCGCATCGGCAGTACGACCGAGAGCCGTAAGAACCTGGCCCAGGTGGATGTCTGCGTAGTCGACCAGGGGGGTGCCGCGGTCACGGTAGGCGGCAAAGGCAGCCACTGCGGCCTCCAGGTGCGAGGGGTCGCCCAGGGCCTGGTGGCTGGCGCCAAGCAGGAGTTGGGCGCGGCCAGCCTGACCGTCCTGTGGGTAGTTTACCAGAAACTGCTCCAGCGTCTGGACAGCCTCAGCGTGCTTGCCGGCCAGGAAGTAGGTCTGGCCGAGGTGGAATAGGGCGGCGCGCGCCTGGTCATCGGGCGACTGGCTGTTCAGCAGCGCACGATAGGCATCGATGGCGCGGTCGTAGTCGCCGTTGCGCTGGAAGGTGTAGGCGTCTTGCCAGTTGCCGGGCGGAGGGACAGTTGGCGCCGGGAGTGTAGGGAAACTCAGGGGAACTCGGGGGAACCTTGTCCTTGAGCGAAGCGAAGGATCAGGGGAACTTGAGGGAACTTCGGCGGCCGGGGCGGGCGTAGCGGTTGAGAGTGGGTGGTCATCGGTCTCCGCAGACGTGGCGATTGGGAGTGGGCGGTTATCAGTCATTGGGGGCGTGGCGCTTACTGGTCGGCGGTCAGCGGTCGGCGTGAGGGCGACAGGGGCAGGTGCGGCAAGGGGAGAAGAGCAAGCGTTCGCGAGCAACACCAGGCCAAGGACCGCAAGCACAAACCACCAGCACCGGGTGGGCATTCTCCTGGATGGCAGGGACATGGCGAAAATTATAGCATTCTTTCAAGTCGGGTCAACTGCGAGCCAATAGCGGCTTGACTAAAGTGGGAAACCGGGTCATAATCCAGGCGTAAAACGTAAAACGTAAAACGTAAATGACAGAAATAATTGGGCATCTCACGTTTTACGTTTCACGGTTCGCGCATCACGCCTGGAGTTCCATGATCCGGATCGTCTTCACTGCCGACAATCATCTCAATCACTTCTACGCCAAAATGACTCCCGAGCAACTCGCCCGCCGCCGCCGGCGCCTGCGCGAAGCCTGGGCCGAGACAGTTGATTTCGCCATCAAAGAAGGCGTAGACTTTTATCTTCACGGCGGCGACCTGTTCGACTCGCCCAATCCGCGCCCGGTTGAGCTGATCTGGGTCGCCCGGCAATTCCGCCGCCTGGCCGACGCCGGCATTCCGGCCTACGTCATCGGGGGCAACCACGACATGCCTAAGATGCGCGCTGAGGGCGCCACCCCGCAGCGCATCTACGACGAGGTGCGCGTCGCCCGGGTCTTCAGTAAGACCACCGAAGTCGAATGGGCGATCCATACCGTGGGAGGCACCACAATGGCCATCGGCGGCCTTTCGCCCGACCCGCGCCTGCGCCGCGATGACGATCCCCTCGCAGGCATTGTCATCGAACCGCCGGAGGCCGATATCGTCGTGTTGATGCTTCACTATGGCATAGAGGGCGCTTTGCGCGCAGACGCCAACGAGCCCGTCATTTCAAAGGCGCGGCTGGCCGCCCTCGACGGCGTCGTCGATTACGTGTTGTTGGGGCACGTCCACGAGCGCCGCAACCTCCAGATCGGTCAGGTCAAGGTAGCTTTCTCCGGCCCGACAGAGCGGATGACCTTTGGCGAGATCGGCCTCGAAACGGGTTTTCTGGAAATAAAGTTCGAGGGCCGGCGGCCCGCGGTCAAGGACCGCCTGCGCCACCGCCCGGTCATCGCCCAGCCGATGCGCCGCGAGGAAATCCGCACGACCGACCTGCCGCCTGAGGATCCCACCGGCGCCATCTTCGAAAGGCTGCGCGCCGTGTCACATCCTGACCAGCTTCTTCAGCTCAAGCTGGAAGGCCCGCTCCTGCGTGAGGTCTACCACAGGCTACGTTTCTTCGACATCTGGCGCCTGGGTAACGAATTGAACTTCTTCTTCGATTTAGACCGGCGTGGCGTCTACCTGTGGACCGAGGTGGAGCGCAATGGCGACCCGGCGGGCGATCACGTTAGCCCGCGCCAGGAGATGGAACGGGTAGTTGCGGAGATGGCGGCGAATGCCAGTGAGGAGGAACGGGAGCTGATTGAAGAGGCAAAGGAGTTGGTGCTGAGGAGATGGTTGGAAGGTTAAAGGTTGAAGGTTGAACTTTCAACCTTCAACCGTTCTAGGAAGCTCCATTGCCACGGGCCAGGCCACCCACCAGACCTGCCTGCGAGGCGTAGGCAACCACCTGGGCGCGATTGCGCAGGTGAAGTTTCTCCAGGATGTGCTTCAAGTGATGCTTGACCGTGTTCTCGGTAATTGACAGGGCTGAGGCGATGTCCTTGTTGGTAGCGCCTCGCGCCACGAACTGTAGGACTTCTCTCTCGCGCTCGGTCAACCCATGCCCCGGCATCTCCTCGGCGGGACCTTTCCGGGCCTGGCGAGCGAACTCTTGCATCACCCGGGTCGTCAGGCTACGCGGCATCGGCGCCTCGCCCCGGGTGATGCCCACCAGCAGATCAAAGAAATCGGCCGTTCGGAGGCCCTTCAAGAGATACCCGTCGGCTCCATTCTTGATGGCCTCGAAGATGGTGTGATCGTCATCGCAGACGGTCAGCATGACGATCTTGATGTGGGGCATTTCGGCCTTGATCAGGCGGGTAGCTTGCAGCCCATCGCAACGCGGCATGCGCACATCCATGAGGATAAGGTCCGGGCGCACTTCGCGCGCCCTGGCTAGCGCCTCCAGGCCATCCCCGGCCTGGGCGACGACCTGGATGCCGTATTCGGCCAGCAGACTGGCAATGCCGTTCCGCACCAGCGGGTGGTCATCCACCAGGAGTAGTCGGATGGGTGGCATCGGCTTCTCCCCTCTCTGAGCTAGGAGTACAACGAGACTTCGCCGAATTGTCATTCTGAGCGGAGCGAAGAATCTCATTCAGCGTATAGTTTAGCACTACCCAGTCGAACTGTCAAAGGCGCATTACGATTTTAGAAATCGGTATTGCTGAGTCTTGACAAAAACGGAGAATCTTAGTATAATTCTGCGAAGAAGCTCATGAGTCGTATTCCCCTGTGTCGATCTCCAAGTTCGTTTTTTCTTGGCTCTTTGCAACATCATAGATTTCACAGTCGCCACGCCATGATGCAGACCAGTATCTGTGAAAGGAGGTGCGACCGGGAATAAGCCAAGAACGCTGATACAAAGATCGGCGAGAATTACTTGTTTGTTATTCTCCTGGTAGTTCATTCTCACAACGATTCTATTCTTCTCACCCAAGAACACTAGAGTTCATTTACAACTAAGGAGGACCTGGATGCAGAGACAGTTTCCCAAGGAGGTCGAACTCCGGGACGGTACCCGTGTGACCCTTCGCCCCTTGGTCCAGGAAGACGAAGAGCAACTCATCCGGCTGTTTCGCGACGTATCCGAGGCTGACATTCGCTATCTTCGTGATAACGTAGCCGACCCCGAAGTCGTTCGAGCCTGGTGCCGTAACATTAATTACGACCGAGTCCTGCCCATCGTTGCCGTGGCCAACGGCGAAATCGTCGCCGATGCTAGCATCCATCGGCGTCCGGTTGGGCCATACCACGACGTCTGCAAGTACCGCGTCTATGTCCGGCCAGATTTCCGCGGCAAGGGTCTGGCGCGGGCGATGATGCGAGAGGCCATGGCGGCCGCCCAGGCAGCGGGCGTCAAGAAGTTCATCATGGAATTCTTCGTCGATGAGCTGAGCCTGATCAGTGCTGCCGAACGGTTCGGCTTCCAACGCGAGGCGGTTGTGCCGGCCTACCAGCTCGTTGTGGTCTCCTATCCGCTAGAGGCGCTGGCAGCGCCGCCGAAGGCCGTTCCTATCCCTGCAGTCTTCAAGGATCTGTTACCGCCTGCGGAGTCCTGGCCAGAGCGCATCTATCCCCTGCCGGAGCTCCAGGCTATTCCAGAGAAAATCAACGTCACCGAGCTGTGCGTCGATCGGCACGTCGCTGCAGGCAAGGGCGATCGTGTCGCTATTCTCTTCGACGAGCAGCGGATCACCTATGCTCAACTCCAGGGCCAGGTGAACCGGCTGGCTAATAGCTTGCGCGATCTGGGTATTGGCGAGAACGACTCCGTGTTCATGCGCGCCCCTAACATCCCGCCATTAGTCATCAGCAACTTCGCCGTACAAAAACTGGGTGCGGTTAGCGTGCCGACTTCACCGCTGTTCTCCCGCAAGGAAATCGCCCACGTTGCGCGCGAGTCCAATAGCAAGGCCATCATCGTCGCGGCGGCGTTGCTGGGCGAGGTCGAGGCCGCTTTGGCCGATATGCCAAGTGTTAAGCACGTTATCGTCATCGGCG